>NZ_JBFRFG010000004.1:0-254629 GCF_052114705.1 Terrabacter sp. 2YAF2 | reverse complement strand
CTGCCGCCGAGGTTCCAGAGCGCGCCAGCGATCGAAACGAGAAGGCCGTAGTCGAAGTTCAAAGCCTGGTCGTACTGCCAGCCAATGACCCCAGAGGGCGCAGCCTCGATCAGGTAACCGATTCCGTCGGGGCCGATGGTCGAATCCCATGTTCGAGGCGCGGCTGGGGACTCCTGGTCGATCGGCTCGCCGCCATTCACGCCCGAATCGTCCCATGGCCCGTGCACCGCGTGATACGCCCCTCGCGGCATGGTCGGGCGAGCGTAGCCGCCCAGACTGCAATCATGGCCGGCATGCTGAGGCATCCCGAGCCCGACCCTGCTCTTGACCCGTTTCGCGGCGGGCTGGCCGTTCTACGCCGCGACGGTCAGGTCGCTGGCCATGTGGCGACGACGGTCAGCACGTTCTGGGCACCTCTCAGCTTCTCGCGCCGCCGGCAGTGGTGGGTCTGGCTCATCGTGGTTTGGGCCGACGGACATCGCGAGTTGCTGGACGAGGATTACCCCCCATGGACAGTCGTCCGCGACATGCAGTCGGGAACCTTCTCGTGGGACCAGGATGATGCACACCGCGGGGACTACACCGTCGAATGGCTCCCCGAAGAAGCACGTCAGGCGATGCTCTCCGCACTGAACATTGGGCCGCACGACTTCTAGGCCGCTTGCCTTTCCGGCTTGCCTGGCATCCGCTCACCGGCACGATCGCTCGCACGATCTGCGGCAGGACAGCGCGTCCCTGAGGAAGGCGCGAAGACGTGGCGCACTGCGTTTGCGGCGCTACTTGGATGTCGGAGGAGACTGAATCCCGGGCCGCAGTCGCGACACGAACTGGGCTGCGCCTTCCTCGGAGGCGAAGGCAAAGCCGACAGGGCCTAAGCGCAGCGGTGCAGCGGCATCTTGGACCTGTACGACGACCTCATGTGTCATGAGAGATTGACCATTGAGAAATCGGCGCCCCCCGGATGCGACCAGCGGCCCGACCCGCACGTCGACGAACGCGCTGCGCTGGACAGCGGTGGAGCGCCAGGCTCCACGAAAGGTGACTTCGTCGGCGGTTATGACGGCTCCGGCGGTCCACGCACGCCATGCCAGGTAGAGGAAGAAGAGCGAGAACAGCCCCAGCGGCACACTGCCGGGGGCGTTTTCTGGGTCGGTGGCGGCGGATGCACTCATTAAGCCCGCGAGGACAGCAGCCACGAGCATCCCGCCGCTGAGGAGGTACCGCAGCGCGGCAAACATCGGAACAACCAGCCGGTCTGGGGCCACGGGGGCTTGTGTGCTTACGGGCATGATGTGAGGATCGCAGATCGCTATGCCACCGGCGGCATAGCGCGGTGCACGTCCTGTCATCGGCACGACCGCCCGTCGACACCACCGATTAGCGGCAGTTGCGGACGTTCCCTAGGCTTCCGACATGCTGCCCGCCCCTACCCCGCGACTTAGGTTCCGTGAGATGACCGGGGATGACGTGTCCAACGTTGCCATGCTCGACATCGGCGGGACACGCGGTCCGAGCGGCTGGGTCGAATGGAACCTGCGCAACTACGACGAGCGGGGCTTCGGACTCTGGATCATCGAGACCCATGCCGGCACCTTTGTCGGAGACTGCGGCCTCACCATGCAGGAAGTCGAGGACACCTGGCACGTCGAGGCCGGGTGGCACGTGCGGGCCGAACTGCGCCGTCAGGGGTATGCCGCGGAAGCGGCCTCGGCAGTGCGGGATGCTGCAAGGGACTCCGGTGTTGAGCATCTGATCGCCATCATTCGTCCGGACAATGTCGCCTCTCAACGAGTGGCACTCAAGATCGGCCTCTCGCTCGAGCGCGAGGTGGAAAAGAACGGTGGCCCGGCGCTGATCTTCGGCGGCGACCTGACCTGATGTACGCCGATGCCTCACATGGGCGGACGTCCTCCGCGCGGCATATCCGGTAAGTGCCTCACGCTGATAAGCGCGCATGCCCGCCGAGGCCGAGCGCGCCATATCGTGTGCTCATGACAGTCATGTTCGGTGGGGACGCCTGCCCACTGGGCCTTTCGGTCCAGTACTTGCGGGCGCCGGAGGCCAGAGTCGTCCAGGCTTTGCCTGGTCCGGTGGTGTCGACGGGCCTGGGACCCGGATTGCCCCTTGCTCTTGAAGCCCTCCTACCGTTCGAGGCGCCGTGCACTCGGATGATGACGGCGCAGGCAGGTCCATGGACAGCGGTTGTGAACAACTTCCTCAATGGTGGGGACCCTTCGGCGCCTGGGCCCGCGGTCGCGCGCGCATTGGGCGTTACATGCGTGGTGGCCCAGCATGTTCCCCGTTACGGACCCGGCCACTCGGCGACCCAGCTGGAGGTTTTCGGCCCCGAGGGCGAGCCTCCCCTGATGTACGTGCGGTCGCTGTCTGCGACGGCAACGGACGGTCGGTGGGAATGGCACGAGAGCGGGGTTCCATTCCCGTTCGAGCAGACCCAGCGGTACTCAGCGCGACTCGAGCGGGAGCGGTTCGATCGGGCGCTGCTGATGGACTACCTATCGGCACTCGGCATTCCCGTCGAGGATGCGGCATACGGACCCGCGACCCTGCATCAGCAGACGGTCACCTGGGCGCGTCGAGAGGTGTCCCTCGCCGAGGCCCGCGCGGACTTCACCGACTGAGTGGGGTTCCGCAGACGACCGGGCGCGTACCTTTTGCACATGCCGACCGTCGCGCCCCGCGCTATCACGTATTCCCGTCAAAGCAGGGCCCGCAAGGACGACTCCGCCGCCTTTCCGGAAGCACAGAGGCTCAAGACGCGAGCACTTGTTAGCGCCAAGGGTTGGACCTTCGCGGGTCACTTCGAGCGCGTGGCCCTAGCGGCTATGACCCCCGCGCTGCCCGCCCGGGGCTCGACGCTGCGCTCAACGCCATCCCTGCGCGGAGAGGCGTCCGTCCTCGTCGTCTACCGTCTCGACCGTGCGTACCAGCCCGGTGGCGAACACCCAAGCAGAATGCCGTGCCTGCTTGGATGACTACGTGACCCAGGATGTCGAAATGTTGGCCGGAATCGGGCGGGCCGTGGCGCTAGGCGCGCCGACGCAACACCTTTTCCACTATACGAATGCCGACGCCGCCCTCTTCGGCATCCTCGCCACTGGCAAGCTCCGGCTCTCACCTCTGGATCGCACGAACGACCTGTGGGAGTCCCGACCCAACTACCATCCCCTTGCGTGGGGCACGGGCAACGAGGACACGCCCGTGGAGGTCCCCAACCAGATATGTAAACTACTCGACTACCACATTCGCGCTAACGCCAAGGTCGCCTGCCTCACCAACGACTACGTTATGCCCGAGTCTTTTCCGGGGCCTCGCGACGCTTTCCGCGGATGGTCACATCTGTCGTTATGGGCTCACTACGGCGCGGGACACACGGGGGTCTGCCTCCGGTTCGACCGGGATGCTGTCGTTGAGGCCTTGCACGCCTCTGCCCAAGGCGACGCTCAGGTCTTCCACGGGTCCGTCAACTACACGCCCCTGTATCCGAGCAACATTGGCCCCGTCGTCATCCCCCAGATACGAGAGTTCGGCGCCGACGCCGTGGCGGTTGCGCTCATCAAGCGACAGCATCGATCCATCTTCTTCGAAAAGCATCAAGACTGGGCTTCCGAGAGCGAGTACCGGCTAGTGCGCGTTGACGGATCCGCTTTGCCGTTTCACCTCGACATTCGGTCGGCCTTGACCGGAGTGATCCTTGGCGAGTCCTTCCCGGACTCGCGGCTGCTTGCCCTTCGCGAACTCCTCTCCGACTATCCCGATGTTGAGCTCGAGCAGGTCTCCTACCTCAACCGCACCATGCTCGTCATGCCACCAGACCCGGCGCGCGGAGAGCGGCCTCCCACCCGAGCGTTCAACGCCAGCGTTACCGGCGGATCAGAGAACTGGGCGGGCCCCCGCCGACCGGGCAACTTGAGCGAGCGTGTTGAAGCCCTGATGGCCTCAGAAATCAAACACTGACAGGCAAACATGCCATGCCAATAGGCCCGGGGGGCCCCTCCGCCATTCCGTCAGGAGACCGGGGGGAGGCCCGCTCACAAGAGCGTCGGGTACAGAAACCCCATACAGGCGCACAAACGCCGCACTACGGCCTAAACGCACAGCTGGGACCCTAGGGGGCCCCCGAGCGCACAGGCGCCCACAGAGGCATACAGCACCGAATCTCCTTCCCGCTCTCCCTCGACGACCTCCAAGCCTCATCGGCAGGATCGCATCGTCCGACCATCGGCAAGACAGGACGTCTTCGACCCTGAAACCGCGACCGGACGATTCCTCGAATGAGCAGTGGCACGTGAGTACCTTCGTGGCCGCGTGCGGCGCGACCGCCCCGATGGCCTCGCCCGGGAGGCAGGACTCGGTTGGGGGAGTGCTACGCGTCGAGGCGCTGACGCGACTTGGCGCAGCAAGTCATCGAGGTCCCGATCTAGTCCGCAAAGGTCCGCAAAAGTCGAGAACCGTCGCGCCGAGGCATCGGGGTCGACGTCGCCAACATGCGTTTGCGCCGTTCAGACGCGTGGGGCGCCAACCGCAGCACGGCTGCAACCGCTACTGGAATCCCCGGCGTATCGGCCGACTCATCCACTCTCAGGGCCCCTGACTTTGGGAGCCCCCGATCTCGATGCTGTCAGCTCGATCGGGCTACGACTCGAGCAACGGCGATCCGACCGTTTGCGAGTGACCTTGCGCTGCCGTGCGGGATGCCCAGCCGAGTCGTGCTCTCGAGCAGACTGACGTCGCTGAGAACCACCCAGCCCCGATCGCGCAGGAGCGTGGCGATCTGTCCCTCGGACCACAGCGACCTCCAGGGTTCGCCGGCAAGCGGTGAAGGCGTGCCACTCAGTCGGGAGGCCAGGCCGGCGAGCCGCCGCCCAACCTGTGCCGTCAGAGAGCGCGACTGGTACTGGGCCACGAGGATGCTCCCAGCGGCAGAGATGCCGGTGACCTCGTCGAGTGTGGCCGTGACCTGCGGGCGCCGGAGGTAGGGGATGACTCCCTCCCAGACCCATGCGGTGGGCAGGAGCGGGTCGTGCCCGGCGGCGGCCAGCAGCGAGCCGAGCGACTGCTGGGCCAGGTCTACGGCCACGAACCGCAGGTCGCACACCGGGGGAGGAAGGTTCTCCGCACGACGGCGCAGGTCAGCCTGGGACGCCGGGTGATCCACCGAGAACACCGGAATCCCGCGCAACGCCGGCAGGCGCCACGGCCGAGCGTCGAGTCCGGCCCCGAGGAGGACGACCTGCCAGTCCCCGCTCTGCTCGAGCGTCTTTCGGATCGCGGAGTCGATGAGCACGGTGCGCGGTGCCATCACGACGGCACACGCGTTGACCGAATGGACCGCCATCCGCTCGCGACCGTCTTCCGGTAGCACGCCGCGGCGCGCCAGCCGTACCGGTACCAGCTCGGCCTCGGACAACAACCGCTCCGCCACGGGGTCAGCGAACTGCCCTACCCCTACTCGTCCGTCGGCCACCGCGCGGCCCTGACAGACAAAGACTGCAGTTCGACTCGGCTGTCCCGGTTCCACCCTCGGACCCTACGTCGGGGGCGTGACGCGCGGTGCTGCGCTTGGCCGCGGGCCCGACCGTTGTTCGGTCAGGTGGCGACGAGGTCGTCGATCTGGTTGATCGCCGAGGAGGCGCCCTCCACGACACCCATGTCGAGGACCTTCTGCAGGGCCTCGGCGGTGGCGTAGGTGCTCACGTAGGTGGCACGGGTGCCTCCGTCGTGCTCTGCGAAGGAGAAGACGTTCTTGCCGACGGGCAGGTCGGGGTTCTTGGTGAACTCCTCGTCGAGCGCGAAGCCGTCGTCGAAGGTGAAGCCGCTGGGCTCGTCGACGGTCTCGACCTCCCAGTAGCCGTAGAACCTCTCGTCCTCGGGGCTTGTCATGTAGTAGTTCATCCGGCCGCCGGGGACGAGGTCGTGATCGACGAAGGTGGCGGGGTAGGTCGGGGGTCCCCAGATCCGCTCGAGCTGACGCGGGTCCGCGTAGATCTCCCAGATCCGCTTCGGCGGGCCGTTGAAGTCCGCGACGATGGTCAGGGTCCGGGTGTCGAGGTCGTGCGAGACGTCGGTGACGGGCATGGTGATCAGTCCTTCTGTGGGTGGTGTGGGGCTGGCGTCTGCTGGGGGTGGGACTGCGGCGTGGCGATGAGCTCGTCGATCCGCGCGATGCGGCCGCGCCAGAGGGACTCCAGCTCCGCGAGCATTCCTGCCACCGACCGCACCGCTGCCACGTCGCCGCTGGCCAGGGCCTCGCGCCCCTGGCGGCGCTTGGTCAGCAGGCCTGCCTTCTCCAGCACGGCGACGTGCTTCTGCACCGCGGCGAACGACATGTCGTAGGACGCCGCGAGCGTCGAGACGGAGTGCTCTCCCGCCAGCACTCGGCGCAGGATGTCGCGCCGAGTGCGGTCGGACAGGGCGTGGAACCAGGCATCCGCCCGTTCCTCTTCCGTTGCGTCCATGATCCAAACCTACAACCGAACGGTTGTAGGTTGTCAAGGGGTTGTCATGAGCAGGCCCTTCGGCCCTGCTCATCGCGTGCGCGAAGGACGACGGTGGATGGCAGGACGAACTCCCGCCGTGACCGGTGACCGGTGACCGGTGGCCGGTTGCCGGTGGCCGGTGGCCGGCAAGCCAAGACGCCGACGCCTCACGAAGGTGACCAAGCCCAACGGTTTCGATGCGGAGCGCGTGCGCACAGAGCGGTACTTCCAACCCAAGCTGGTGCAAACGGCATGAGGCCCACGACGGACGACGATCGATTCGCGCAAGACGGTGCCCCGTCCGAGGGCGCGTCGACGCCTGCGCCGGGACATCGAGCAGCCGTGGCCGTGGGTCTGGGAGCGGGTTGCCTCATCGCGCTGGTCGTGGTGTCGGTCGGGGTGGCCTCGGACTGCCCCGCCTGAACCAGGAAGGAGGTGGGCTGCTCGCGTGGCTCGGGGTGCTCAGCGTCGTCATCGGTGTGGCGGCAGCCGGTTGGTGCCTCTTGCAACTCCTCCACCGGATGAGGCGGCGGTGGTGGGTCCTGGCCGTGCCGGCATTCCTGATGGTTGCGTTCCTGGCGCTGTGGACGGTGGGCCAGGGCGTGGCCGCCTCCTTCCCTGCCCGCTCCGCGCTGGGGACGCGCACCCCCTCGGACGTGGGGCTGCGCTACGAGTCGCTGACCTTGCACACCTCCGACGGAGTTGACCTGGCGTCGTGGTGGGTGCCGGGTGACAACCAGGCTGCGGTGGTGCTGCTGCCCGGTTCGGGGTCGACCCGGACGGACGTGCTCGCGCAGGCCGGAGTGCTGGGGTCGCACGGTTACGGGGTGCTCCTGCTGGATCCTCGAGGCCACGGCAACAGCGGGGGTCGGGCCATGGACTTCGGCTGGTACGGCGAGCGGGACGTCGCCACCGGCGTGGACTTCCTCGCCGGTCGACCGGGGGCGACCGGGCGCATCGCGGTCGTGGGCCTGTCGATGGGAGGCGAGGTGGCCATCGGCGCCGCCGGGGACGACCCCCGCGTGCGGGCTGTCGTCGCGGAGGGAGCGACCGCTCGGGTGGCTGCCGACAAGGCATACCTGGCCGCGTAGGCGTCCGCGGTCAGATCCAGCGTGGGATCGACTGGGGGACGTATGCCGTCGCCGGGCTGCTCAGCGATGCCCCCGAGCCGATGCCGCTGAGTGACTCCGTGGTGGATGCCCAGGCGGACGGTACCCCGACCCCGATGTTGCTGATCACCGCCGGGACGGTGGACACCGAGCGGCTCGCTGCCGAATTCCTCGAACGGGCCGCGCCTGACGCGGTGCAGGTCTGGACGGTGCCGGGGGCCGGACACACGGCTGCTCTGCAAGCGGCCCCGGAGGCATGGAAGAAGCGAGTCCTCGGCTTCCTGGACGCATGGCTCGGCCCCGGGTCCGGGCGGGGATGATCACGTCCCGACGAAGGCAGCTGCTGGTCATCCGGGGGCGCGGCGCTGGTAGATGAGGGACAGGTCGTCCTCCCAGCCTGCGTCGTCCCGGTTCATCCGCCCCTGTCCGGTCATGGTGTCTCCGGCACCGCCGAACTCGGCAGTGAATGACTGCTGGAAACCCGGATCGTTGCGCCAGTACCGCCACTGGTCACTGTCGAAGGCAACCTCGTACACCCGGTGCACACCACGGTGGTCGAAGTAGTGCATGAGCAGCTGGTCGTCGATGGAGCCGATGACTGAGATGGCGTCGGGGATCTGCGGATGGTCGTAGTGCGAGCGCCAGATCAGGAATGTGTGCCCGTCCAGCCACTCGAACGTCGCCTGGCCCGTGATGTCTTCGCCCGGTAGCAGCGGATGGGATCCCTGGGTGTTCCAGCGCCCGACCAGGCGGTCGCCTAGATCAGTGAAGGACCGCATCGAGCCTCCCCAGGGATTGGGTCCGGTTCAGGCAAACGGTACGCCGAGCAGTCCCGTGGCTCAGAGGGGTGGAGGGGCCGGGTGTCTTCACTGGTGCGTGCGGTATCGGCGGCAGGTCCTGCCACCGCGGATGTGCACGGGTCAGGTCCCGCGTCGGGAGGTGGGCATCTGGCTGGCGCGGGCGCTGCCATCCGGTAGGGGGAGTCCTCGACGGCAGCGCCCTGGCGCGCCGGCACTGCTGCCCTCCCGGGCGCGTCGGCGCCGCTTTTCGCCCCTCTCCGGGAGGGAAGGTGGGGCCTGCGGCGTCCCCCTCATCATCTCGGCCCCCGGCATCAACGTCTGGTGAACGGCCGCAACACGAGAACTGGACGTCTCTTGCAGTTGTCGCACGCTGTGAACCCAGGCGCTGACGGACGCCTCGTTGCGGAACGGAAGCAAGGTCTCGTCAGGTGATGCCTCGGTCGTATGCGTAGTGAACGGCTTGCGCGCGGTCGCGGGCGCCGATCTTGGCGAAGATGTGGTTGACGTGGGTCTTGATGGTGGCGTTGCTCAGGACGAGTTCACGGGCGATGTCGGTGTTGGACAGGCCGGCAGCAATGAGGGCGAGCACTTCGGCCTCGCGGGGGGAGAGCCCGTCGGGTAAGCCCGCGATCGAGGCGGCTTCCTTGGGTGCCGCGTTCGCGTCGAGGGTGACATCCACGAGACGCTGCTGGATCTGCGCGGCGAGGTGGGTCTGGCCCCGGGCCAGGGCGGACAGGGCCTGCTCGATCTCTTCCGCGCTGGCGTCCTTGGTGAGGTAGCCACGCGCACCGGCCCGAAGCGCCGGGAACAGGGCGTCGTCGTCGGCATACGTCGTCAGGACGAGCACTTGGGTGTGCGGCAGCTCCGAACGGATTCGGGCGGTGGCCTGCGCGCCGTCCAGGGCGGGCATTCGCAGGTCCATCACCACGACGTCGGGCCGGTGCAGCAGGGCCTGCTCGACCGCGTCGAGGCCGTCGACGGCGGTGGCGACGACCTCGATCCCGTCAAGGAGGCCGATGAGCATGGCCAAGCCTTCGCGTACGACACGTTGGTCGTCGGCGACGACGACCCGCAGCGGGTTCAGGGTCATGCCGGCACCTCGACGTCCACCTGCCACCCGTCCGGGCGAGGCCCGGCGTGCAGGCTGCCGCCCAGGGGCTCGAGGCGTTCGCTGAGCCCGGCGAGTCCGTGGCCGCCGCCAACGGTCGCCAGGCCGGGCGGGGCAGGGATCGACGAGCCAGACGCGTGAGGACCGGAGGACTGGTTCCGCACCGTGAGACAGGTGCGATCGCTCTGGTAGTGCAGCGACACGAAGGCGGGGACCCCGGGGGCGTACCGGGCGATGTTGGTCAGGGCCTCCTGCGCCGCGCGATACAGGAGTAGGTCTGTTTCGGCGCCCAGGGGGTGAGGCCGGCCCTGCACGGTCAGCGACGCTGGCACGCCGAAGTTGCGTCGGAAGCCCGCGACGAGGCGGTCGAGGTCGGCCACGCCGGGCAGTGGTTCCCCGCGTAGCGCCCCGACGGCCGCGCGGGCGTTCACGAGACCGTCGTTGACCAGATTGCTGGCCCGCTCGATCGCCTCCCGCACTGGCGCGCCGGCGGACTCACGGGCGGCGAGGACCCGGGCGCCCTGCAGCTGGATCGCGGCACCGGAAAGGCAGTGAGCCAGCACGTCATGGAGCTCAGCGGCGATTCGGCCGCGTTCGGCGAGCGTCGCGGCGCGCGCCTGCTCGTCCTGGGCGTCAGCCAGCTGGGCGAGGAGCAGCTCGGTCCGGTTCTGGGCTGCGCGTGCGGCGCTCACCACGTAGGCGACCAGTCCCAGCAGGGCGTTGAGGAGGGTGGCGGCGAGCACTGCTGCGGTCGTCGCGCCGCCGCGCAACGCGGCTACGTCCTGCCCCAGGGTGAGGGCCACGGCCAGTACGACCCCGAGGGTGAGTGGCAGACGCGTGATCGCCATCCACACCGCGGCGCCGACGGCGAGCCCGGTGGCACCGCGCGGCTGGAGCACGACGAGGCCCACCCCGGTCGCGCCCATCACGGCGATGACGGCGACCTGGACAGCGCGCGGCTGGTCGAGGAACCGGCCGCTGATCGCGATCGCGGTGGTGGCGGCATACCCCGCGAGAGCGAACGTCACGACGGCCGGGCCCCCGCGCAGGTTGGGTGTCTGCGGGGTCGTCATCGCGGTGGCGGTGACCACCGCGATGACAGCCCATCCCAGCGGTCGGAGCAGGTCACGCTGGTGGCGCAGCCGTTCGTGCGCAGTGGCTTCAGCGTCTGCCGCCCTGTTGCTCGGCCTGCCTAGGTCGGTGGTCATGGTCGTCACCTCGCTGACCCTTGGGGCCGCGCGCCGGGGGAGGTCCGGGGTGGGTGTCCCTAGGTCCATGGAACCTCTTCGGGCCCACGTAAGCGAGCCCGAGAAGGACCCTGTGCGCGAGAGCCAGCGTCGGCGTGTCAGGAGTGGGGGCCGGACACCGCGACAGCGGTCGCCGGTCGCGGCACGAGTCGCTGCCCGCGGATCTGGACGATGAGCAGCCGTGCGGTGACCTCGCACAAGGCCATCGAGACCAGGGCGAGCGGCCAGGCTGCGGCGCTGATCTGGTGGACGATGCTGAAGTCGCGGATGGCAGGTCCGGCGCCGTGCTCGAGGGCGTAGACGAAGACCAGCCGGGCGCTGATGCCGATCAGCAGCAGTGTCGCCGCGACGGGGCCGACCCGGGCGAACCGCGTGCCGTCGGGGTTGGCCCGGACGTGGGTGGCGTAGCCGCACAGGACACCCAGGCCCAGGCCGAGCAGGGTCAGGGTCAGAACCAGGGCGAGGTCGGAACCGCCGGTGGGGATGGAGTGGACGTAGTGCGTGGCGACGAAGACCACGAGGGCCATCGGGGCAATGATGCTGCGCGCGTCGAGGCGCCGTTCCCGGACCTGGCGCAGCACGACGAGGAGGAAGACCGCGTTGATGAGGTAGTCAGTAAGAGCCATGCCTCAAGGCTGCGTGGGACGTACGCTCCGCGTCGTCGGCGCCGAGGTTGATGTTGGGTTGACGCCGCCCTCAACCCGAAGGCAATACCGGCCGTGACGCAGGCCGCGCATCCCGGAGGTTGCGAGGGTGGCCTGACAAGCCTCGCAGGAAAGGACCGTCAGTTCGGTGGCTCGAGAGGATCGATGACGGCGCAGATGACGGCCGTGTCGTCCCGGCGCGGCAGGTTGCGCAAGCACCTGTTGAGCACGGTGGCGCACAGGTGGTCGGCAGTGGCCGCGGGGCTGTCGTCGACGGCGGCCGCGAGGCGTTGCAGTCCGGCGTCGAGGGGCTCGCCGCGACGCTCGACGAGTCCGTCGGTGTAGAGGACCAAGGTGCTGCCCGGCACCAGCGCAACGGTGTGTTGCGCGCGGGTGGCGACCAACATGCCCAAGGGTGGGTCCACGCGGTCCAGGGGAGTGGCGGTCGAGCCGGGTTCCCGCAGCAGCGGGGGTGGATGGCCCGCGAGCGAGTAGGTCAGGCTGCCGCGTCGGGGGTCCAGGAGTACGGCGGCAGCCGTCACCATCGTCTGGCCGGATGTGGCTGTGACGAACCGGTCCAGCGCCTCGAGCAGCCTGGCCGGCTCGTGGGTGGGGGCCAACGCACGGGCTGCAGCGCGGATCTGGCCCATGGCCACAGCCGCACGGGCGTCATGACCGGCGACGTCCCCGATCATGAGCAGGGTCCTGCCGTCGGCAAGCGGCATGGCGTCGTACCAGTCGCCGCCGATGCCGTAGCGGGCGTCAGCGGGAAGGTACCGCGCGCTGACCTGCACTCCGGAGAGGTCGGGCAGGGGCTCGGCCAAAAGACTTCGCTGCACCAGCACTGCCAGGTTGTGGTCGCTGTCGCGTTCGACGGCGCGGCTGATGGCCTCCGAGAGCGCGGCGCCCAGGTCGGACAGCGCCGTCAGGTCGGTGGGTCCGAGCGCGTTCTCCTCCGAGAAGGCCAGCACGAGGGCCCCGAGCGTGTGCGACCCGCTGCGCAGGGGCACACCGAGCCAGCACCGCAAGCCGGCTCGTGCCAGCGCAGCGCGTGCGTCCTGGTCGGGTACGGCCCTGTCGGTCAGGGCGGGCAGATAGACCGTGGTCACGCTGACGCGTGCGTCGGACAGCGGCGAGGGTGTCGAGCCCGGGGCGGGATGCCAGAGGGCTTCGACCTCGTCCGGCAGCCCGACCGCGGCGATGGTGACGAGCGCGTCGGAGTGCTGTTCGTCGACGAGCGCCAGCCGTGCGGCAGCCGCGTCATACGGGGCGGTGCCGTAGAGGAACACAGCTTCCGTGACGTCGCTGAGCGAGGCAGAGGCGACCAGTGCGCTGAGGATGCGGTGCAGCCGCTCGGACCGCCCCAGCGCTTTGCGTTCGGTGGCCAGCAGCTGCGCCCGCACGAGCGCGTCTGCGACGAGCCTGGCAAATATCCGGAGCTCGTCGCGCTGCGCCGCCGGGAAGGTCTGTGGAGCTTCCCAGCCCAGCCCGAGCGCGCCGATCACCTGGCCTTCTCGGCCGGCGACTGCCAGTGACGCGGTTGCGGCCAGCCCTGCTGCCGCGGTGTCGGCCAGCAGAGCCGGAAACTGGGCCCCCACCTGAGCGAGGTCGCTGAGCCACACCTCGCCGCGCCCGGACATGGCCGCGCCGAGAGGCGTGGAACCGTCAACGGGGATGGTCTGGTAGCGCTGCGCGACCTGCGGCACCAAGGTGGACAGGTGGTAGAGCCGCGCGGTGTCCCCGGCTGCGCCGGGCACCAGCACGGCGGTGTTGGAGAACGCGGCACCGACGGCCGCGGCGCCTTGCTCGGCGATGGCGCGCGCCAGGTCCTCGATGGTGTCCGACCCGATCAACGCCTGCACGAGCGGCGCCAGCGCGACCGCCGGTGCCCGCGGCCGAGCGGCGGAGGGGTCTTCGGTGGCGCTTTCGTGCTCGTGGCGGCGCCAGTGCTGCAGATGCAGTGCGCAGATGTCGGCCAACGCCAGCAGCAGCTCACGGTCCGACGGGCTGAACGTGTGCGGCTCGAGCCAGCTGATTCCCAGCACACCGAGCAGGGATCCTGCGGCTCGCAGCGGGACCACCGCAGACGCCCGCTCGTCGCGGGGCACCAGCTCGACGACGCGCGGGAACTGTCGTGCGGTCTCCGCCTGGGAGGTCAGCCACACGGGCTCCCCGGTCGTCGCTGCCCAGGTCAGGGGCAGGGACAGGTCGCCGATCCGCAAGGGTCCGCACGCATCCTGCTCCGACTGGGTGTAGCCCCGGGTGGCCAGTGGTTCGACGGTGTCGCCGTTCACGAGAGCGACCACGCCACCAGCTGCGTGCAGTGCTGCCACTGCTTGCGAGATCACCAGATGTGGTGTCTCCGCGTCCGCCGGAGCGGCGGCGAAGGCCTCCAGGACCATCATCAGGCGGCTCTTGGAGAGCAGGGAATCGCTCCGCCCCGTGTCGACGCCCGTGGGCCCACCTTCCGACATCACGCACTCCGTATGGCATGTCGCGCCGTCGACGTGTCAACCGCCGACCTGGCCACTCCTCGGCAAACCGGGGAGCCCAGGTCAAGCCTTGCTCGCACTCTTGACGCCGTCAGCGCTTCCGCCAAATCAGGTGCTGCGCCAGGGCGTTTGGCCGATGGTTGACGCCGAAGGGGTGGGCTTCGTCGGGAAGCCCATGAGCTGCCTGGGCCACCGATCTCGGGGTCGATGTTGTTGACTGGGTCTGTCACGTCGCACGTTGTTGCCCGCGTCTGGGCGGAGGGGCTCCATGGGCAAGTTGATCTACGCGGCCAACATCTCGCTCGACGGCTTCCTCGAGGACGAGAAGGGTTCGTTCGACTGGTCGGTGCCGGACCGGGCCGTGCACGAGTTCTGGAACGAGCACGAGCGGCACATCGGCACGTCGCTCTACGGGCGACGCATGTACGAGGCGATGCGCGTGTGGGAGAGCGACGACTGGTTGACGAACGAGCCACAGGTGGTCCGCGAGTACGCCGGGATCTGGCGTGACGCCGACAAGGTCGTCTACTCCACCTCACTCACCGACGTGTCGACCGCGCGCACGAGGATCGAGCGGCAGTTCGAGCCCGAGGCGGTACGACGGCTCAAGGAGACCTCCGGCTCGGACCTGAGCATCGGAGGCGCGGGGATCGCGGCCGAGGCCTTCCGGCACGGCTTGGTCGACGAGTGCGTGCTGCTGCTGTGCCCGGTCCTCGTCGGCGGCGGCAAGCCGGCGCTGCCTCGAGGTGTACGACTCGACCTCGAGCTGCTCGACCTTCGACGATTCGACAACGGCGTGGTCTACGTCCGTCACGCGGTCCGACACCCTGCCTGACACTCACGCCGCCCACCGGCATGACAGGACGTCGCCGCGGCTTCTGCTCGGGCTGTGGGGTTTCAGAGGTTCAGTTGCTGCGTCTCGTCAGCCCGCAGTGCCGCCGTCGCAGTGGGCTACCGCATCCCCATCCCGAGACTGCGCCGGCTCCGCATCCGTGTCGCGAGTGCGGCGGGGACCGCGCCGGTCTCGACCGCTGGAAGTCCACTGAGTCGTGGGTCACATCGGTGGCGTGCGCAGCACGAGTCGTGTGTCACGGTGTGCCACAGTTCCTCTCGTGGCCTCAACGACGACGCCCGCGTCCTCCCCCCTGCCCACCCCGGCCTTCTTCCTCGCCGGTGGCACCGGCATCTCTGCGGAGACGCTCGGCAACATGATGCTCCAGCAGTTCCCGACGGTCAGCTTCACGCGGCGCAAGATCCCGTTCATCACGAGCGTGGCGCGGGCATCTGAGGTCGTCGCCGAGCTCGATGCGGCCATGACCGAGGCGGTGACGCCGCTCGTCTTCTCCACCGTCTCGGACGAGGAGATCCGGGCCGAGCTGCAGACGACGAGCTGCGCCTTCATCGACCTCTTCGGCTCGCACCTGGCCACGGTGGAGCACGTGCTGCACGTCAACGCCGCCCGCCATGTCGGATCCCTGCACGGCGTCGGTGACCTCGGCCGCTACGAGGCGCGGATGCGGGCTGTCGAGTACGCCATGGAGCACGACGACGGCCAGAGCATGCGCAACCTCGAGCAGGCGCAGCTGATCCTCATCGCGCCCTCGCGCTGCGGCAAGACGCCGACGTCGATCTACCTCGCCCTGCAGCACGGCATCAAGGTCGCGAACTATCCGCTCGTCGAGGAGGACTTCGACTCGAGCGACCTCCCGCGGCCCGTCCGGCCGTATGCCGCCAAGTGCTTCGGGCTGCTGTCCACCGCCGCGCGCCTGAGCCAGGTGCGCGGCGAACGCCGCCCGGGCTCGCGCTACGCGAGCCTCGCGCAGTGCAGCTATGAGCTCCGCCGCGCCGAGGCGATGTACCGCGCCCACAAGGTCCCCGTCGTCAACTCCTCCGCGATGTCCGTCGAGGAGATCGCGGCCGTCATCATGCAGAGCCGACGCCTCGGCAACGGCTGACGGCCAGCCACAGAGCACTCGACCCCACCCGACCCCTGAGTCGCACGACCCCTGAGTCGCACGACCCGCACCACCTACCGGAAGGACCTGTTGTGACCGAGAACGTGATGAGGTTCGCCGACCTCGGACTGGGCGATGTGGAGCTGGTCGGGGGCAAGAACGCCTCCCTCGGTGAGATGGTCCAGCACCTGTCCAAGGCCGGGGTGACGGTGCCCGACGGCTTCGCGACGACGGCGCAGGCGTACCGCCGTTTCCTCGCCGAGGACGGCCTCGCCGACCGCATCAACGCCATGCTGTCCGACCTCGACGTCGACGACACCCGCAAGCTCGCCGAGGTGGGCGCCGGCATCCGTGAGCAGGTCGAGAAGCAGGCGTTCCCGGCCGACCTCGAGAGCGACATCCGCACGGCATACGACCAGCTCGTCGGCGACAGCGGCGACGACGTCAGTTTCGCCGTGCGCTCGAGCGCGACCGCGGAGGACCTGCCGGACGCGTCGTTCGCCGGGCAGCAGGAGACCTTCCTCAACGTGCGCGGCATCGACAACATCCTGCACGCGATCAAGCTCGTCTTCGCCTCGCTCTACAACGACCGCGCGATCGCCTACCGCGTGCACAGCGACTTCGACCACTCCGTCGTGGCCCTGTCGGCCGGCATCCAGCGGATGGTCCGCTCGGACGTCGGCGCATCCGGCGTCATGTTCACCATGGACACCGAGTCCGGCTTCCGCGACGCCGTCTTCATCACGGGCAGCTACGGGCTCGGCGAGGCGGTCGTGCAGGGTGCCGTCAACCCCGATGAGTTCTACGTCTACAAGCCGGCGCTGCGGGAGGGCCGGCCGGCCATTCTCAAGCGCGGCGTGGGCGGCAAGGCGACGAAGATGGTCTACACCGAAGACGCCAGCGTGGGGCGCACCATCGAGTTCGTACCGGTGCCCGAGGAGCAGCGGCCACTGCTGTCGATCACCGACGAGGACGTCACCGAGCTGGCCCGGCACGCGCTGCGGATCGAGGAGCACTACGGCCGCCCGATGGACATCGAGTGGGGCAAGGACGGCGTTGATGGCGGCCTCTACATCCTGCAGGCCCGCCCGGAGACGGTGCAGTCGCGCCAGACGGGCTCGACGCTGCGACGGTTCCGCATGGACGAGCGCGGGCCCGTGATCGTGGAGGGCCGTGCGATCGGGCAGAAGATCGGCGCGGGCGCGGTGCGCGTGCTCGAGTCCATCGACGCGATGCACGACTTCCAGGCAGGCGAGGTCCTCGTCGCCGACATGACCGACCCGGACTGGGAGCCGATCATGAAGCGGGCGAGCGCCATCGTCACCAACCGAGGGGGACGCACCTGCCACGCGGCGATCATCGCCCGCGAGCTCGGGATCCCGGCCGTGGTCGGAAGTGGCTCTGCCACAAGGACTCTCGCCGACGGACAGGACGTGACGGTCTCGTGCGCCGAAGGCGACACCGGTTTCGTCTACGAGGGGCTGCGTGAGTTCACGGTCACCGAGACCGAGCTCGACGACATGCCCGAGCTGCCGGTCAAGCTGATGATGAACGTCGGCACGCCGGAGCAGGCGTTCGAGTTCTCCCGGCTGCCCAACAAGGGCGTCGGTCTCGCGCGGCTCGAGTTCATCATCAACCGACAGATCGGGATCCATCCCAAGGCGCTGCTCGAGCTCGACGACCAGGAGCCCGCCCTCAAGGCCGAGATCGAGGCGCACATCGCCGCGTATGCCGGCCCGCGGGAGTTCTTCGTGCAGCGCGTCGCCGAGGGCGTCGCGACGATCGCAGCCGCCTTCGCACCCGAGCCGGTCATCGTGCGGATGTCGGACTTCAAGTCGAACGAGTACGCAGGCCTGCTCGGTGGCGAGCGCTATGAGCCTCACGAGGAGAACCCGATGATCGGCTACCGCGGCGCCGCGCGGTATCTCTCGGCCGACTTCGCCGAGTGCTTCGCGATGGAGTGCGAAGCGTTGAAGTTCGTCCGGGACGAGATGGGCCTGACCAACGTCAAGATCATGATCCCGTTCGTGCGCACCGTCGCCGAGGGTGAGGGCGTCATCGACCTGCTCGCCTCGCACGGCCTGGTCCGCGGCGACAACGACCTGCAGGTCGTCATGATGTGCGAGATCCCGAGCAACGCCGTCAACGCCGACGAGTTCCTCGACCACTTCGACGGCTTCTCCATCGGCTCGAAYGACATGACCCAGCTGACGCTCGGCCTCGACCGTGACAGCGCGCTCGTCGCCGGCTCGTTCGACGAGCGAGACCCGGCGGTCAAGAAGATGCTCGCCATGGCCATCAAGGCCTGCCGCGACCGGGGCAAGTACGTCGGTATCTGCGGGCAGGGTCCGTCGGACCACCCCGACCTCGCGGAGTGGCTGCTCGACCAGGGCATCGAGTCGATGTCGCTCAACCCCGACACCGTCGTCGAGACCTGGCTGCAGCTGGCCAGACATGGCGGTGCTCCCGACGGCTCGTGAGGTGCGGGGGTGGTCGCACCACTCACCGGGGAACTTCGAGAAGAAGTGGTCGATGCCGACATGCCGCACGGTGTTTCGCGCCGATGTGCTGACGGAGAGGCAGGGGAGCCCACAGACTTCACCCATGGATCTCACGACCGCGCCCGGTCGCCGGTGAACCTCCTCTGGGGACTGCTCATCGTCGTCGCCGTCACGGCGGCGACGGTGACCGCCATGCTGTTGGTGCGTCGTACGGCCCCGGTGGGCGGCTACTTCAGTGACGGCGACCGCGCTGCAGGGGTCTTCGGCGTCCTCGCGACCGGATTCTCGGTGCTGCTCGGCTTCATCATCTTCCTGGCGTTCCAGTCGTACGACAACTCGCGGGCAGGAGCGGCGACCGAGGCCACGATCGTCGCCCAGATGACCCAGACCGCCCAGTTCCTCCCCGCCGACGTCTCGGGCCGGCTCACGGGCGAGCTCGTCTGCTACGCGCGGTCCGTCGCGGGAGCCGAGTGGGATGCGGTGGACGCGGGCACGATCGGGGACACGGTCAACCCGTGGGGTGCCCGCATGTTCCTCACCATCAAGTCCGTGCAGCCGAGGACGGCGACCGAGCAGTCGGCATACGACCGGTGGATGGACGAGACGACCCAGCGGCAGGCGGCGCGCGACGCCCGCCTGCACTCCGCCGATGGGATCATTCCTGTGCCCCTGTGGATCGCGCTAGGCCTGCTCAGCCTCGCCATCTTCGGCTTCATGCTGTTCTTCGCCGACAGCGGGGAACGGGCGCTCACGCAGGGGGTGATGATGGCCAGCGTGACGGTGGTCATCGCCGTGCTCATGCTGCTCGTGGTGTTCTTCAACCACCCGTACGGCACGGGCGTCGGGACGCTGCGACCGACGGAGATGCAGCGCACGCTTCGCCTGATGGACACCCAGCTCCAGGTCGTCGGCATCACGGCCGACCCGCCGTGCGACGAGCGCGGGGTCGCTAGGTGACCGTGTCGCGATCGGCCGGAGAGGTCACCAGGATCACGACACTCACCATGAGCACCCAGGCCGGGAAGATCAGCTGCACCCACTTGTGTTCCCCGGCCGCCACCATCAGCCCCAGCGCGACGACGTAGCCGCTGTAGACCACCCAGCGGGGGAGCGCCCCGGTCCGCATGCCGACGGTGCTCACCGAGAGCGTGAAGACCGCGGCCATCCGCAGCGCGTAGACCGAGATGAGTCCCTGGGTGGTCAGGCGGCCGTAGTCGAACAGCTCGGCGCTCGGGTTCTGCGCGGCGACGAGCGACATCACCGTGCCCGTGGTCACCGAACCGACGAAAAGCATTGCGAGGAAAAGCAGTCCGCTGCCGAGGAAGACGGTCGAGAAGAGGCGGTCCTCGACATCGCCCAGCTGGTCGCGCACCACGCCGATGAACCAGAGGAACGCGATGCCCGCGAACGGGACGAGGTTGAGGCCCAGCCCGATGAGCGCGCGTTTCGAGGAGTCGGACTGGAGCGACGTGATGCTGGTGTCCGAGAGAGCCAGCCGCACCATTGTCAGCGCACCGAGCAGCAGAATCCCGAACACGATCCCGGCCACGGCGGCGGACCGCCGCCCCCGCCAGAACCGTGCCGTCAGCCTGCGAGGAGCAGCCGCCCGACTCATGCTCGGAGCCTAGTTCACCGCGGGCACGGGTCAGCAGCCATTGCGGGCATCCGGCACAGGTCGCGGTTCCGGGCCGGGTGTCACGTTTCGGGAAGTTTCGCCCGAGACGGTCAGGCGGCGCGTATCGTGGCAGCACCGAGAGTTCCTCGCACCCTGTCATCCAAGGCACTGTCGTTCCCGGCGCATTCCGATCCCGGGGTCGATCACAAGCGTTCTGCCTCGCGAAGGCAGCGTGTCCCATGTTCCCCAGCTGGCCCTACCCGCCGTCCGTTCTGCAGGCGGATGTGCGCACCCAGCTGTGGCTCGATACCGCCGAATCGGACGGTGGCGCGGCACGAGTGCGTCTCTGCGGCGAGCTCGACATCGCGACCGTTGCCGATCTGACGCGATGGGTCGTGCTGCTGCGTCTGGACTCACGAGAACACCTGGTCATCGACCTCTCCGCGGTGACCTTCTGCGACGCCGCGGGACTGAGCGCCCTCACCGCATTGCACCGGACGTTCCGCGGCGAGGGTCGGCGACTCACTCTGCACCACGTGCCGGCAGGGGTCCGACGCGTCATGGCCATCACCGGCGACGACCGGGACCTCGACATCGTCTGACCGACGAGAGCACCGAACGAGCCGCAGCTGGTTCTGCGGGCGAGGTGCGTCAGTCAGCTCCTCCGACCTGGACCCCGCCGTCCTCGATCTCCCTGCGCAGGCGTCGGTTCTCGTCCTGCAGGTCGAGCAGCATCCCGATGCCGGTGAGGTTGACACCGGTGGCCATGAGATCGGCGATACGGCGCAGACGCAACAGGTCGTTGGCGCTGTAGCGCCGAGTGCCGCCGTCCGTGCGGTCCGGTGTGAGCAGTCCTCGTGCCTCGTACAGCCGCAGGCTCTGCGCCTCCATCCCGACGAGCTCCGCGGCCACGGAGATGCCGTAGACCCCGCGGTCGGCGTCCGGAGTGGTTCCGCTCGGCACGAGCACTCACCTCCTCTGCGAACCCGGTCGTGGCCTCTTGCATCGATCATGTCATCGGTGCTAAAAGAAATCTATAGCGCATGCCATAGATCGCACCCAGCGCTCATGGCCACCTTGGAGCATCACCGAGATCGATGGAGGTGAAGACGATGCTGATGCGCACCGACCCCTTCCGTGACCCCTTCCGTGACCTGGACAGGATGGCCCAGCTGGCCCTCGGAACGGCCGGAACCCTCGCCCGCCCGTCGGCCATGCCGATGGATGCCTGGCGTGACGGAGACACCTTCCGTGTCGAGCTCGACCTACCGGGTGTCGACCCGTCCTCGATCGACCTCGACGTCGAACGGAACGTCGTCACCGTCAGAGCCGAGCGCCCGACCCGGGCGAGCGACGCCGACCTCATCGCCGCCGAGCGGCCGAGGGGGGTGTTCAGCCGGCAGCTCGTCCTGGGTGACAGCCTCGACACCGACCGCATCCAGGCCAGCTACGACTCCGGTGTGCTCTCCCTGTCGATCCCGGTGGCGGAGCGGGCCAAGCCCCGAAAGATCGAGATCGCGCACCAGGACGAGCGGCAAGCCATCACGAGCTGAGAGCGGTGCCGCCGTGATCACGCCGCTCGCCCGTGACGGCCACCTCCGCGGTGCGGATGTCGACGAGGAGTTCATGGCGCTCGTGTGCGCCGACGAGGAGCTGCTCGCCGCGGAGTTCGAAGCCGTCATCGCGGCAGGCTGGTCGCCACCGACCGCCGTCCCGCGAGGAGGTGGCACGTGGGGCCCCGCCGAAGCTCTTCCTCACGACTTCGTATGCCGTGGGTGTCGTCCCAGCCTGAGGCCGTCGAGGTTGCCGGGCCGGCAGCGCTCGCCCCCGGTCGGCGCTCGAACGGCGCGAACGACGTGAAGGAGGTGGGTGTCGAAGGGAGCAGGGTCTGTCGAGTCCCCGGGTGCATTCACCCGGGGACTCGTCATGCACGGCTCAGGCTGAGTGGCTGCAGTTCGAGCACGTGCAGTCGTCACAGCTGCACGAGTCGCACGTGCAGCCGTCCGGGCAGTTCGCGCAGTCGCAGGGGCTCTGGGGCTCCGTCTCGATGGGGACGGCTGGGATCTGGCCGCTCATCAGGAGACCACCGCGTCGATCGCCTTCTTCATGGCGCTCGGCTGCTCGGGGCGGCGTGGAGCTCGCTTCCTGGCGTCGAGCAGCTCCTCGCCGAGCTCCTGGAGCTGCTTGCGACCGAGCCCCTCGCGCACCTTGGGGAACCAGTCCTGCTCCTCCTCCTCCATGTGGTGCTCGACGTTCTCCATGAGCACGGTGGTCTTGGCGTCGAAGCGCTCGTCCGTGGCGTCCATGGCGGCGAGCTCCACACACAGCACGTCCGCGACGTGGTGCTCCTCGTATGACTCGAGCACGTCGTCCTCGAGGTCGGGCAGGAGCTCGCGCACCCGCGGGTACATGACCTCGTTCTCGATGTAGGTGTGCACGGTGAGCAGCTCCAGGATCGTGTCGACGATCCCCTGCTTCTGCACCGCGGTCTGTCCGGACTTCCGGAAGGCACGGAACTGCTTGCGGACCTCCTGGTGGTCCTCCTTGAGCAGGACGATGGCGTCCGTGGACATGTGAGCTCCTTCGAGTGGGTGCGGCGAACGGGGGAGGCGGCCGGCGCCGCGCGCCCGCCGCTTCGTGGTTCCTCGTACCCATCGCCGGCGGTCCTCAACGAGCTGCGGCTTGGGGCGGCCCCCGGTGGGTACCCCTTAGCCAGAGGCCGGCGCGACGCCGGCACGGCAGATCAGCAAAGGAGGCCGAGTGTCGCTCGAACGGACCGACCGGTCAGGAGGGGCGGCGGGGATGCAGGTCGAGGAGCTCGTGCTCGTGCGCCACGGTGAGAGCGTCGGCAACGTGGCGGACGCGGATGCGCGCCGGCGGGGCGCCGGGCGGCTCGACCTGGACACCCGCGACCCGGACACGCCCCTGTCGGAGCGCGGGGAGCACCAGGCGAGGGTGCTCGCCCGGCACGTCGCGCGCAGCGAGGCGCGGCCGCCGGACGTCGTCCTCACCTCTCCCTACGCTCGGGCCGCCACCACCGCGCACATCGTCGCCTCGACGGCCCAGCTGGACCCGGTGCTCGACGAACGGCTCCGCGAGCGCGACCTCGGCATCCTTGACGGACTGACCGGTGTCGGCATCCGGGAGACCCTCCCGGAGGAGGCGGAGCGCCGAGCGCGGCTGGGCAAGTTCTACTACCGCCCTCCCGGCGGCGAGAGCTGGACGGACGTCGCGCTGCGCGTGCGTCATGTCGTCCGCGACCTCGGCCAGCTCTACGCGGACCAGCGCGTCTGGGTGTTCACCCACCAGGCCGTGATCATGAGCTTCCGGCTCGTGCTCGAGGGGCTGGACGAGCGCGCCCTGCTCGACCTCGACCGGAACGAGCCGCTCGGCAACTGCTCCCTGACGCGGTACCGCCGAGAGGGCGGCGGATCGCTCGAGCTGGTGACCTTCGCGGACAGCCGGCACCTCGAGACGTCCGAGGTCGAGGAGACGCACGAGCCCCCGACGAGCACAGCTGACGACGAGCGAAGGACGACCTGACATGACACCCGAGAAACCAGTCACCATCGACCACGAGCTGCTGCGGAACAGGCCCCTGCCCTCGACGGACGGCGACAAGTCCGAGCGCGGGACGGTACTGGTCGTCGGGGGAGCCCGCCAGACTCCCGGGGCCGTCCTGCTCGCCGCAGAGACCGCCCTGCGCCTCGGGGCCGGCAAGGTGCAGGTCGCGACGGCACGCGACACGGCGGCGGCGGTCGCCGCGGCCCTTCCCGAGGCCTTCGTCGAGGGGCTCCCGATCCTCGACAACGGCGAGCTGGCCGTGGATGGGGCCGACCGGGTGGTCGAGCTCGCGGCATCGGCGGACGTGGTGCTCCTCGGCCCCGGGCTCAGGGATCCCGAATGCGCCAATCTCCTTCTGTCGCAGATCATCCCGAGGGTGGACGTCCCTCTCGTCATCGATGCCCTAGGGACCGCCTACCTCACTGGTCGTCTCGACGGGGTCCGCCACCTGAACGGTCGGGTGGTGCTCACCCCGAACACGACGGAGCTCGCCGCGACACTCGAGCGGCCTGAGGAGGACGTCGAGCAGGACCTGCTCGGCGCGGCCCGTGAGCTCGCCGACCAGACCGGCGCCGTCGTGCTCAGCGGTACCGGCACCTCCTACGTGGTGGCTCCCGGCGGCGAGGCGTGGTGCTCCGAAGCCGGACCCACGGCCTTGGCCACGGCCGGCTCGGGGGATGTCAAGGCCGGCGCCGTCGCGGGGCTGGTGGGTCGTGGTGCGTCGCCCGAGCAGGCAGCGATGTGGGGACTGTGGCTGCACGGGAAGGCCGGCGAGCGACTCGCGCGAGAGCAGCCGGGCTTCCTCGCCCGACATGTCGTCGAGGCCATCCCGCACGAGCTGGCCCGTGCCGAGGACGGGGGTACGCGCGCAGCGTCGTCGTGACGCTCCGGACGACCACTGCCTTGGCGACGGGCCGCGTCCCGCTGTGGACGCCGGCCCAGCCTGCCAAGCTGCGATCTGGCCGATCACCGAGCCTACGAGGACGACCGAACCGCTGCCCTGGCGGCGCAGGTGGGGGAGCACGTGTCGCAGCACGTTGGCCGAGCCGATCAGGTTCGTCTCGAGGACTGCGTCGAAGAGCGGCGCGGCCCGCTCCTCGAGGCGGCCGTAGGCCACGACCCCTGCACCGTTGACGACCCCGTCGTGCCAGCTCCGTGGCCACGGCGAGGCCCACGCCGCTGGAGGCGCCCGTCACGAGGACGACAGGCGCGCCGAATGTGGGAGGGACAGCCGCGGGTCCATGCTGACGACGTGCCCCCACGGTCCGCATCGCCAACGCGGGATTGACCGCGCGATCCAGCGGGTACGGCACGGTCACCGGACGAGAGGACATCGTGACGCCGACGGATGCCGTGGTCATCGGCAGCGGACCCAACGGGCTCGTGGCCGCCAACCTGCTCGTGGACGCCGGCTGGTCGGTGGTGGTGCTCGAGGAGCAGGAGACCCCCGGGGGCGCCGTGCGGAGCGACAGCTCGGTGGCGCCCGGCTTCGTCCACGACACCTTCAGCTCCTTCTACCCGTTGGCTGCGGGATCGCCGACCATCCGGGGCCTGGAGCTGGAGAAGCACGGGCTGGAGTGGGTCCAGGCGCCCTCCGTGGTCGGCCATTCCTTCCCCGACGGGCGTTGGGGCGTGCTGCACCGGGACCGAGGCGCGACCGCCTCGGGGCTCGACGAGCAGGCCCCCGGTGATGGCGACAGCTGGCTCGCCCTGTGCGAGACGTGGGACCGGGTGGGCGACGATCTCGTCCGGTGCCTGCTCAGTCCCTTCCCTCCCGTCCGTGGCGGTGCCGGCCTGGGATGGCAGGTCATGAGGCCCGGCGGGTGGGAGCTCTTGCGGGAGCTGCTGATGCCCGCGCGCAGCCTCACCGAGCGGCTGTTCGTCGGCGAGGCGGCCCGGATGCTCGTGGCCGGCAACGCGGCACATGCCGACATCGCCCTCGAGGCTCCGGGATCCGCAGCCATGGGTCTTCTCCTCGTCCTCCTCGGTCAGACCGTCGGCTTCCCGGTGCCGCGCGGCGGGGCCGGCGAGTTCTCGGCCGCGATGGTCCGGCGGCTCCAGGCCCGTGGGGGCGAGCTCTGCCTGGGAGAGCGGGCCGAGGGCGTACGCGTCGAGGACGGTCGTGCGGTCGCCGTGCGCACCGCGTCCCGGGAGATCGCCGTGCGGCGCGCCGTCGTGGCCGACGTGTCGGCGCCCGCCCTCTACGGCGGCCTCGTGTCGTGGGACCAGCTGCCCACCCGGCTGCGCCATCGGATGGACCGTTTCGAGTGGGACCCCTCGACCGTCAAGGTGGACTGGGCGCTCGACGGTCCCGTCCCGTGGGAGGGCGCGCCGGGGCAGGCGCCGGGCACGGTGCACATCGCGGACTCACTCGACGGCATGACCCTGTCCGGCAGCCAGGTGAGCGCGGGGCTGGTCCCCGAGAAGCCGTTCCTGCTCGTCGGCCAGATGGGCGTCGCCGACCCCTCTCGGGTGCCGACGGGCCACGAGGCACTGTGGGCCTACACCCATGTGCCCCAGCAGGTTCGGGGCGACGCAGGAGCTGGGCGCAACGGATTGCGGGAGGTGCGTGGCACCTGGGACGAGTCGGATCTCCAAGCGATGGTCGAGCGCATCGAAGAGCGCATCGAGAGCCGCGCCCCGGGATTCCGCGACCGCATCACCGCCCGCCGCGTGCTCGGGCCGCGTGAGCTCGAGGCGCGCGACAGCAACCTCGTCGGCGGCGCGATCAACGGCGGGACCGCCGGACTGCACCAGCAGCTGGTGTTCCGCCCGGTCGCCGGGTCTGGGCGACCCGAGACCCCGGTCAAGGCCCTCTACCTCGCGTCGGCGTCCGCCCATCCGGGCGGTGGCGTGCACGGCGCGTGTGGTGCCAATGCTGCCCGGGCAGCGCTGTGGCACAACAAGATCCAACTCCCATGGAGGCGCAGATGAGCACGACGACCCGCACGATCCACGCCACACCCGAAGCCGTCTTCGACGTGCTCGCCGACGGATGGAGCTACGGCCAGTGGGTGGTCGGGGCCTCCCGCGTCCGCGACGTCACTGACGGCTGGCCGGCTGTGGGCACCCACATCCACCACTCGGTCGGCGCGTGGCCGGTGCTCATCGACGACACGACGACGGTCCGGGCCTGCGAGCGCCCGATCCTGCTCGAGCTGACGGTGCGCGCCTGGCCTTCGGGGGAGGGCATGGTACGGCTCACGTGCCGCGCCGACGGTGCCGACACCGAGGTCACGATGGAGGAGGACGCCACCAAGGGGCCGGCCGCCCTCGTGCCCAAGGCGCTGCGGGACGTCGTCCTCGACCGCCGCAACCGGGAGTCGCTGCGGCGCCTGGCCATCCTCGCCGAGCGCGCCGGGACGGCGGTCCACCGCGCCCCCCGCTGAACCGGTCCTCTGCGCGCCTCCTGGTCGCTCACCGTGTCGGTCCTCGACCTGGTCACCCGGCCAACGAGGCACCCGTCTCCAGCTCGCTGAGGAAGTGGGCGAACCCACCCGGTGCGCGCCCACGCGTACGCCCCGAGGTCCGGACGTTCAGGGCCGACGAGGCAAGGCAGGTGTCTCCGGACAGGCGCGCCTGCTCGACGAGGCCTACGTCCTCGTGCACCGGGACGGCCCGGAACCCGCCGCTCCTCACGTAGGTCGACAGCCGCAGGCCGAGGTTGGCGCCGTGGACGTGGGGGTGCCCGTCACGGAGCTGGTGGAGGGCCTGCCAGCGCGCCAGCACGGCCGGGTCCAGGTCGGCCCTGTCCGGCTCGACCGTCCCGGTGACGAGGTCGACTCCGGCGTCGGCGAGGATCGCCTGCCGCACGAGCCAGTCCCTCGGGACGGCGCAGTCGGCATCGGTGTTGGCCAGCCAGTGCCGTCCACGCTCGGAACCGGGCACCCCCGCCGTCGCCGTCGCGACGCCGTGCGCGCGTGCGGCGCCCACGCAGCGGTAGCCCACCTCGGCCACGCGGACCTCGGGATGCCGTCGGGCGACGTCGCGAGACCCGTCCGTGCAGGCGTCGAGGACGACCGTCACGTGGGTCGTGATCGTCGGGCGCGCGCGACGCAGCTCGTCGACCGCGTCGTGCAGGGTTCGGAGCGTGCGGGGGAGCAGGGCCTCCTCGTTGTTGGCAGGCACGACGACGTGCACGTGGGTCAGGCTCTCCACCGCGGCGCACGACACCGCGGCGCTCACGAGGACCCCGCCTCGTGGACCGTGGTGCGAGAGAACACGTCCAGTCGGAAGTCGGCTTCGACGTGTGTGGCGATGACGGGCAGGTCTGAGTGCTCGCACCAGATCTCGTGCACCCGCCGCCCGTCGAGCGGCCACCCCCGCACGGGATGCCGCCAGTGGCAGAGCACGACCGCGCCGTCGTCCGTCAGGGATGCGTCGACGCGGGCGACCAGGCGTCGCAACCGGTCCGGGCTCAGGAAGTAGCCGACCTCGGAGACGACGACCAGGTCGAAACGGCCGCCGGGCCATTCCTCGGGGACGCTGGCCTGAAGCACGGAGACGTCGCCCACCGCACCGGCGTCACTTGCGCCGGCGTCGAGCGACGCGCGGGCCGCCGAGGTCGCGGCGGCACTCTCGTCGACGACGACCAGTTCGTCGCAACGCCGGGAGAGCTCGGCTGCCAGGGCCCCGACAGAGCCGCCGACCTCGAGGGCGCGCGCGTATCGCCCGTGGGGGAGCGCTGCCAGGGTGACCAGCCGCTTGCGCTGCTCGTACCAGCTCGTGCGCACCCGCCACGGGTCGGCAGAGGTGTCGTGCAGCCGCTCCAGGCTGTCGTCGGCTGCCGGGTCGAGCCGGAGGAAGACCTCGAACGGACGACGGAAGTGCTCCAGCATCCCGTCGTGCAGGACCGCATCGTCCCCCGTCGCGTCGGTCAGCGGCGCCACCTGGGTGCGATGGAGTGCGACGGCGGCGCGCTTGGCATCCCGGATGTCGTCGGGCAAGGGCAGGGCCCGGAACGCCGCCCAGGGCGCGTGCTCGGGCTCGCACCAGTGCCACAGCCAGACGGGGTACTCCCACAGCGTCGCGTCCGTGCGCCGCGCGGCCACGCTCGCGGCGAGACCTGCGGCGTCGTGGTCGGCGTGGCCGTCGTCGCGCCAGGGGGCCGCCACCAGGGTGCGGGCCCCGTCCTCGCCGATGATGTCGACGAGCGCTGTCACGACGGCGTCGACGTGGTCGGCGACCGACCCGTCGGGCAGGCCTACCCGCTCGAGCCTCCCGGTCGGCGCGAGCAGCCCCAGCGCCTGCCTCGACTCCTCGACCCGGTGCCGGGCGAGCTCCTGCTCGCCCATCGTGGGGGAGTCGGGGTGCGACCTCTCTCCGTCCGTCAGCAGGACGACGACCACCTCGAGGCCGGCCCGGCCCGCAACGGCCATCAGGCCGCCGGCAGCGAGGGTCTCGTCGTCGGGGTGGGCCGCCACGAGGACCAGCCGGCTGGCACCGGTCGTGGCCGACGCCGGCACAGGGATGACCTGAGCCCACTCGGGACGCTCACGCCACCGGGCCTCCGGCGTGCCGGTCTCCGCGTGGGTGAACGACCGGCTGCCTGCCGTCACCACGGCAGTCGGGGGCCGGCGTCGAGCAGGTGGCGACCGAGCGCGGCCTCATCGCGCTCGGCGTGCTCCTGCCGGAGATAGAGCTGGAGGTCGGCCACCCGGCCCGCGTGGTCGTCCTCGAGTGCGAGGGGAGCCGGCCCCGTCGCATGACCGACGTGCTCGAGGACCGCCTCGGCGGCGCGGGCCACGACGTCACGGGCGCGCAGCGCGAGAGTGGCACCGTCCGCACCGGTCGCGCGTCCCTCGTCCACCCGAGCTGCCGCCTCGGCGAGCGTCGCCCGGGCGGCCCAGAGTGAGGCGTCGACCGCACCCAGGTGCATCAGGGCGATCTGGTCCGGCTCACGCCCACCCCGCATGAGCCGACGCGCGACCCCGACCGCGCCGCCGTACCAGATCGCCGCGACGCCCATTGCGCCCCAGGCGAACCCGGGTCGTTCGAGATACCAGCGCGCCGGCCCGACGGGAACCGCCTCGGCCCCCTCGAACGTGACCGGTCCGCTCTCCACGGCGCTCAGGCCCCGCGCGAACCAGGCGGCGGGATGGACGGTCACGCCGTTCGCCTCACCCAGCGGGACGGCATACAACCGCCGCGTCGTCTCACTCTCCCAAGCGGTGACGAGGGCGTGCGAGAGCGAGCCCGCGAGCGAGCACCACGGCTTGGTGCCGTGCAGGCGGACGACGCCGTCTCCGTCAGGGTCCGTCGCGGCCAGGCGAACGCCGGGTCCCTCCGCAGCGAAGACTCCCCACGTGGCACTGTCCGTCGTGTCGGGTGTCTCGTGGCCCGCCGATCGCGCCTCGGCCAGGATCGCCAGGGCATCGAGGTGCGGCTCGACGGCGCGGGCTGCGGTCAGGCTCACGGCGGCGACGGTCGCCAACGACTCCCAGAGCGTCAGTGTGGATCCGGCACCTGGCAGCGGGAAGGCCGCCGCGTGTCGCCGCAGGAGCGCAAGCGCCGAGGCCGGATCGGTGCTGGGTTCGACCTCGGCGGTCAGGGCGCCGGTGCTCGGGGCTGCCTCGCGATCACCGGCCAGCGTCACGGGGCCCCTCATGACCCGGGCTTCCCTGGGGCGGTGGACAGGCCGGCAGGAGGAGAGGTCACACGGGGCACATACCCGCGCTGGCCTCAGCTTCCTCCGGACGGCGAAGTGGACGTGGATCGAGCGTGCCGAGTCGCTGTCCGCTGTGACTCCCCCTCGGTGGGTGATCGCGGCCCCGCCACCTCCACCCCGATTATCACTTCGTGTTACGTGTCCTATAACGTTCTGACTGTCAACGCGGAGCGCGCGGCGCGCGGCACCCGTTCGCCCCAAGCCAGCACCGACGCCCGGCGGGCTGGATCCGGCGCGCCCTGACCTGCCCGACCCAGAAGGACGACACCATGCACCTGCTCAAGCGCTCCCTCACGGCCTCCGCCGTCGCCCTCGTCCCCCTCCTGCTCGCCGCGTGCGGCGGTGGGTCGTCCGAGGCCCAGAGCGCAGCCGACAACCCCTACGGCCTCCAGCAGCCCGGGACCCTCAGGGCCGGGACGCTCACCGACGCACCGCCGAACGTCTTCCTCAAGGACGGCAAGTTCACCGGCTTCGACAACGACCTGCTGACCGCCGTCGCCGGCAAGCTCGGCCTCAAGGTCGAGTTCGTGGGAACCGAGTTCAGCTCCCTCCTCGCCCAGGTGAAGACCGGCAAGTTCGACGTCGGCTCGTCGTCGATCAGCATCACCGAGGCGCGCAAGAAGACCGTCGACTTCACGAGCAAGTACGACTTCGGCTTCCTCGGCCTCGACGTGCCGAGGGGCTCGGGGATCACCTCCTTCGCCCAGCTCCACGGCAAGCGCGTCGTCGTGGTCCAGGGCACGGTGCAGGACGACTACGCCACGCGCGAGAACCTCAACCCGGTCCGCGTCCCGGACTACAACGCCGCGTTGAACCAGCTGCGCACGGGCACCGCCGACGCGTGGATCACGCCTGCCGAGATCGGTGAGAAGACAGCGGGCGACTCCGGGGGCAAGGTCCTCGCCGTGGCCAAGCAGCTCGACCCCGGCGGCATCGCGTATGCCGTGGCGCCCGGCAACGACAGGCTGCGGGCCGCGCTCGACAAGGGGATCGACGAGGTCGTCGCCGACGGGACCTGGGCCAAGCTGCAGAAGCAGTACTACCCGACCCGCGAGATCCCCGCCGACTTCAAGCCGGGCAGCGGCTCCACCGCGTCGCAGTGACCCGACCGTCGTAGACCAGACCACCAATGAGAGGAGGGCCGGATGGACATCCTGACCACGTTGCGGGAGACCTTCTTCGACCTCGACGCCATGCGCGCGGCGCTGCCGGAGCTGCTCCGCGTCGGGCTCCCCAACACGCTCGTCCTGGCCCTCACCTCGGCGGTGATCGGCACGGCGCTCGGCATGGTGCTGGCCGTGTGCGGGCTCTCGCACCGGCGCTGGTCGCGTTGGCCCGCAAGGGCGTTCACCGACATCTTCCGCGGTCTGCCGGCCGCCGTCACGATCCTGCTCATCGGCGTCGGGCTGTCCCCGGTCGGCCTGCACATCTGGGGGCCCAACCCCTACCCGCTCGGCATCCTCGCCCTGTCCCTCATCGCGAGCGCCTACATCGGCGAGATCTTCCGGTCGGGCATCCAGAGCGTCGACACCGGGCAGCTCGAGGCCGCGCGGGCCCTGGGCTTCAGTCGTCCCTCCGGCATGCGCCTGGTCGTCATCCCGCAGGGCGTGCGCCGCGTCCTGCCGGCGCTGGTCAACCAGTTCATCGCGCTCATCAAGGAGTCCTCGCTCGTCTACTTCCTGGGGCTGCTCGCCAGCCAGCGCGACCTCTTCCGGATCGGCCAGGATGCCGCTGCCAACACGGGGAACCAGTCCGCGCTCGTCCTCGCGGGGCTCTTCTACCTGCTCGTCACCGTGCCGTTGACGCACGTCGTCAACGCGATCGACCGTCGCCTGCGCGACGGACGGCGTGCCGACGGCGCTACCCGACCCGATGACCCAGACGGAGTCGACCTCGACGATCCCGTCCTCGCCGTGAGCCAGGAGGCCCGATGACCGCCGAGACCACTGCTGACCGTCTGGCCACCGCTGGCGTGGCCCCGGGCCACGGGGTTGCCGTCGCGACACGCGACGTGCACCTCGCCTTCGGCTCCAACCGCGTCCTCCGGGGCGTCGACCTCGATGTCGCCGCCGCGACGACGGCATGCGTCATCGGCCCCTCGGGCTCGGGCAAGTCCACGCTGCTGCGCGTCGTCAACCGACTCCTGGAGCCGGACCGTGGGGACGTGCTGCTCGATGGCCGCAGCGTGCTGCTCGACAACCCCGACGTCCTGCGGCAACGGGTCGGGATGGTCTTCCAGCACTTCAACCTCTTCCCGCACAAGACAGTTCGCGCCAACGTCACGCTCGGCCTGACCAAGCTCAAGGGCTTGCCCAAGGACGAGGCAGCGGAGCTCGCACTCCATCATCTCGACCGCGTCGGGCTGGCCCACAAGGCCGACGTGCGCCCCAGCAGCCTCTCCGGCGGCCAGCAGCAGCGCGTCGCGATCGCGCGCGCCCTGGCGATGGAGCCGGAGGTCATGCTGTTCGACGAGGCCACCTCCGCCCTCGACCCCGAGCTCGTCAAGGGCGTGCTGGCCACCATGGCCGACCTTGCGGCCGAGGGGATGACGATGCTGGTCGTGACCCACGAGATGGGCTTCGCCCGGTCCGTCGCGCAGCAGGTGCTCTTCATGGACCACGGCCGGGTCGTCGAGTCGGGGGAACCGGACCAGGTCTTCGGGGCCCCCGGGACGCCGCGGCTCCAACGCTTCCTCTCGCAGGTGCTCTAGCAAGCGCCACCACCTGGCGTATGCCGTGTTGCCGGGCGTCCGTGGTCCTCGACCTCGGGTGCCCGGCCCGTCGTGCTCAGGCGGGTCGGGCGGTCCGGTCCGGCGCCCTGATGCCGAGCTGGGAGAAGACGAGCGCCGAGGCGGCGACGATGGCGAGGAGCACGAGGCCGACGCCGTACTGGGGGAGCAGCGTGTCGTAGGTGGCCCCGAGGACGAGCGGCGGGAAGTAGCCGCCGAGGCCGCCCGCAGCGCCGACGAGGCCGGTGACGCTGCCCACCCGCTCGGCTGGTGCCGCCGTGGCGACCCACGCGAAGACGCCACCGGTGCCGAGGCCCAGGAAGAAGGCGATGGCGACGAACGACAGGCCCGCGGACAGCTCGAGCGGCGGTCGGAACGCGAGCACGAGGGCCAGCGCGGTCGTCCCGGCGAGCGAGATCGCGAGCACGGCACGGGGACCGATGCGGTCGCTGAGGATGCCTCCGATCGGGCGCGCCACCACGGCGGCGATGGCGAAACCTGCCGTGCGCGTGCCGGCGGCGGTCAGGTCGAAGGAGTAGACGTCCTTGAGGAAGGTCGGGAGGTAGGTGGAGAAGGCGACGAAACCACCGAAGGCGACGGCGTACAAGAACGACATCTGCCACGTGATGGGCAGGCGCAGGGCCGCCGCGAGCTTGGGCACGACCGGGTCGGTGTTCGGGCGCCACAGCGGCGAGTTGCGCATCCACGTCCAGCAGATCGCCGCGGTGGCCGCCAGCGCGACGGCGAGGATGACGTGCGTCGCCGTGTAGCCGAACCACTGCACGAATCGTGGGGTGAAGAAGGCCGAGAGCGCCGTCCCACCCATCCCGGCTCCGAAGACGCCGGTCGCGAAACCCCGGCGGTCGGCGCGGAACCACGCGTTGACGAAGGGGATCCCGACGGCGAACGTCGTGCCGGCGATCCCGAGGAAGAAGCCGAAGAGGAGCATCAGGGGAAAGGAGCGGGCGTTGCCGGCGACGGCGACGAGCAGGACGAACGGGATGCTGGCCAGGGTCAGGATGGGAAACATGATTCGCCCGCCGAACCGGTCCGTCAGCGCTCCGACGGGGATGCGTCCGACCGACCCGACGAGCACCGGCGTCGCGACGAGGAGGGCCTTCTGGCTGCTGCTGAGGCCCATCTGCGCGGTGTAGCGAACCCCGAGTGGCCCGATGATGTTCCAGGCCCAGAAGGTGATGGTGAAGGCGAAGAGGGCGAGGGCGAGGTTGCGGTTCTGACCGGAGAGCTCGGGTTCGGCGCCCGCACGTGGGCTGGCCGCGGTCTGGCTCATGGTGGCTCCTGTGTGGGTGGGATGGCTCAGCGGCGACGGTCTCGGTCCGTGGTGCCGACCCCGCTCCAGCCGGGACGGCTGGCCCGGTTGCCGGAGGTCTGGCGGTCGCGGGACCGGTAGACGATGTAGGGCCGGAAGAGGTAGTGCAGTGGCGCCGTGAAGGCGTGGACGAGCCGCGTGAACGGCCACAGGGCGAAGAGCAGCATCCCGACGACTGCGTGCACGTGGAACTGGATCGGTGCGGCGGCCATCGACGCGACGTCGGGTCGGAAGAGGAAGACCGACCGGAACCACGGCGACACGGTCTCGCGGTAGTTGTGGGCCTCGCTGCCCGCCCCGACGCTGACGAGGGTCGTCCAGAGGCCGAGCACGATGGCCGCGACGAGCAGGACGTACATCAGCTTGTCGTTCTTCGTCGTGGCCATGAAGACCGGACCCGTCGTGCGGCGACGGTAGACGAGGATGAGGATGCCGACGAGCGTGCACACCCCGGCGATGCCGCCGAAGAGCAGCGCGTTGAAGTGGTAGAGCCCCTCGCTGATGCCGACCGCGTCCGTCCACGACTCGGGGATGACGAGGCCTCCGACGTGCCCGAAGAAGACGAGGAGGATGCCGAAGTGGAAGAGCGGCGAGCCGATGCGCAACAGCCGCGACTCGTAGAGCTGGGACGAGCGGGTCGTCCACCCGAACTTGTCGTAGCGGTATCGCCAGATGGTGCCGCCGACGAGGCTCGCGACGCAGAGGTAGGGCAGCACGCCCCACAAGAACGTGTTCACGAGTGGGCTCCCGAGGTCGCGGCCGACGCGACCGGTCGCAGCGGAAGGAGTCTCGGGTCGTAGGGCTCCAGTCCCACGGCCTCGGTCGGGTGCGGTCCGGTCATCCCGACCATCTCCATCACCGCGGCGCGATCAGGCGGTGACTCCCCGGGAAGCGTCGCGCACACCGCGACGACAGCACCGGCATACGCACTCTGTTTCTCCTGCAACGCGATTCGCAACAGCTCGAGGCTCGCCCGGTAGTCCTGGAGGATGGCGCGGCCTGCGTCGGCGTCCACCCGTGCGGCGAACTCGAGCACCATCGGGAGGTAGTCGGGCAGCTCCCCGTGGGTGTCGACGACGGCTCCACTGCTGCGGTATGCCGTCTTGAACCGTCCCAGCACCTCCCCGCGTCGGCGGGTGTCCCCGTCGGTCCAGTACGACAGGTAGAGCGCATGCTTGCGGCTGAGGTCGAAGGTGTCGACATAGGTGCGCTGGAGACTGGCGAGATCGGCCCCCCCGAGGTGGTCGAGCAGACCCGCCAGCTCGGGCGCGCCCGGTGAGCCGCGGTGCTCCGTCAGCGCCTCACGCATCGCGGGCAGCGCGGTGAGGAGCTCCGCGGTGGGGTAGTCGAGGCACCGTCCTGCGACGAGGTGCACGACGCGGTCGTCGCGGGTCCGCGGCGGACGTCGGCGCAGCCCGATCACGACGCGTCCTCCTTGTCGTCGTCGGGGAAGAGCCCGGGCGGCGCGCCCCTGCCGTCCCAGTTGAGAAGGTTGACCCGGCCGCGCAGCTCGCCTGACGCGGAGGTCGGCGTCGTGGTCTCAGACGTCTGTCGCTGGCGCAGGGCGTTGAACGTCTCGACCGCCACAGGCGCCGGCCGTCCGCTCGCCTCGCCGAACGGTCCGGACTCGTACATCCCAGGCCCCTCGTCGAAGTCGAGGGAGCAGCCGATCTCCTCGAGCTCGTGGGCACGCTCGACGTGGGCGGTGGGGATGACGTAGCGCTCGTCGTACTTCGCGATCGCCATGAGGCGGTACATCTCGTAGAGCGTCTCCTCGTCGAGACCCACGGCGGCCGGGATCGACGGGTCGCCGTCGCGCCCGAGCGACACGTCGCGCATGTAGGCCCGCATGGCTGCGAGCTTGCGGAGCACGTCCGTGATGATGTCGGTGCGCCCTGCCGTGAAGAGCTCGGCGAGGTAGTCGACGGGGATGCGCAGTGCCTCGATCGCACCGAACAACACGCCGCGGTCCTCGGCGTCATGTCCCTGTGCCGCAAGGAGATCCACGACCGGAGACAGCGGCGGGACGTACCAGACCATCGGCATCGTGCGGTACTCCGGGTGCAGGGGGAGGGCGACGCGGTACTTCTTGGCCAGCGCGTAGACGGGGGAGCGCCGCGCGGCCTCCATCCAGTCGTCGGGGATGCCGTCACGCCGGGCCGCCGCGATCACCTCGGGGTCGGTCGGGTCGAGCATGAGGTCCAGCTGTGCCTCGTAGAGGTCACCCTCGTCGGGGGTGGCGGCTGCCGCGGTGACGCGGTCGGCGTCGTAGAGGAAGAGCCCGAGGTAGCGCAGCCGCCCGACGCACGTCTCGGAGCAGACGGTCGGCAGGCCGACCTCGACGCGGGGGTAGCAGAAGGTGCACTTCTCGGCCTTGCCGCTCTTGTGGTTGAAGTAGATCTTCTTGTAGGGGCAGCCGGTGATGCACTGGCGCCAGCCGCGGCACCGGTCCTGGTCGACGAGGACGATGCCGTCTTCCTCGCGCTTGTAGATCGCGCCGGACGGGCACGACGCCATGCACGACGGGTTGAGGCAGTGCTCGCAGATGCGGGGGAGGTAGAACATGAACGTCCGCTCGAGCTCGAAGCGGACCTTCTCCTCCGACTCGCGGCGCACCGAGGCGTTGAGCTTGGCGACGATCGGGTCGAGGTGGCCCATCTCGCTCGCGCCGCCGAGGTTGTCGTCCCAGTTGGCCGACCACGTGATCTTCGTGTTCTCGCCCGTGATGAGCGACTTCGGCCGGGCGACGGGGAAGTCGTCGCCGAGCGGTGCCTCGACGAGGGTCTGGTAGTCGTAGGTCCACGGCTCGTAGTAGTCGGCGAGCTTGGGCTGCACCGGGCTCGCGAAGATGCCGAGCAGCTTCTGCACCCGGCCACCGGCCTTGAGCTTGAGGTTGCCGCGGTGGGTCAGCGTCCAGCCGCCCTTCCAGGTCTCCTGGTCCTCGTAGCGGCGCGGATAGCCCTGCCCCGGGCGGGTCTCGACGTTGTTGAACCAGACGTACTCCGTGCCGGCGCGGTTGGTCCACGCCTGCTTGCACGTGACCGAGCACGTGTGGCACCCGATGCACTTGTCGAGGTTCATCACCATGCCCATCTGGGCCATGACACGCATCAGTACGTCACCTCCTGGGAGCGCTTGCGAACCGTCGAGACCATGTCGCGCTGGTTGCCCGTCGGGCCGAGGTAGTTGAAGGTGTAGGACAGCTGGGCGTAGCCACCGATGAGGTGGGTGGGCTTGACGAGCAGCCGGGTCACCGAGTTGTGGATGCCGCCACGGCGGCCGGTCGCCTCCGACTTCGGGACGTCGATGGTGCGCTCCTGCGCGTGGTGGACGTAGACCACGCCCTCCGGCATACGGTGGCTGACGATGGCGCGGCCGACGAGGACGCCGTTGTCGTTGACGCACTCGACCCAGTCGTTGTCGGCGACGTCGATGGACCCGGCGTCCTGGGGACTCATCCAGACGGTCGGGCCACCGCGCGAGAGCGAGAGCATGAGCAGGTTGTCCTGGTACTCCGAGTGGATCGACCACTTCGAGTGCGGCGTCAGGTAGCGCACCGTCACCTGCTTGCCGCCGTCGGGCCCGAGCCTCGGCTCGCCGAACAGCCGGTGCATGTCGAGGGGGGGCCGGTAGATCGGCAGGGCCTCACCGACGTCCTGCATCCAGTCGTGGTCGAGGTAGAAGTGCATGCGACCGGTCAGGGTGTGGAACGGCTTGAGCCGTTCGATGTTGACGGTGAAGGGCGCATAGCGTCGGCCACCGGTCTCGGAGCCCGACCACTCGGGTGACGTGATGACGGGCACCGGCTGGACCTGGGTGTCGGCAAAGGTGATCCGCTTCTCCTCGGAGCCCTCGGCGAGGTCGGCGAGCTTCTTGCCGACGCGCTCCTCGAGGGTGCGGAATCCCTGCACCGCCAGGTGGCCGTTCGTCGTGCCCGAGAAGGTGAGGATCGCCTCGGCCATCTTCTCGTCGGTGTCGATGGCCGGCCGTCCGTCACCGGCGCCGCCGAGCATCACGCCGTTCTTGGCCGCGAGGCGGGCCACCTCCTCCTCGACCCGGTACGTGACGTTCTTGACGCTGAAGCCCAGGCTGTCCGCGACAGGGCCCACCGCGGCGAGCTTCTCGGCGATCGCGGTGTAGTCGCGCTCGACGAGCTGGAAGACGGGCATCGTCTTGCCCGGCGTGCCGGGCTGACCCGTGGCGCGCCAGTCGACCGCCCGTCCGCCCGGCTGTGCCGTCTCTCCAGGGGTGTCGTGCATGAGGGGCACGCTGACGAGGTCCTTGCGCACTCCGAGGTGGGTGCGGGCGAGGTCGGACAGCTTCTCGGCGAGCAGGTGGAAGAGCTCGAAGTCGCTCTTGGCCTCCCACGGCGGGTCGATGGCGGGCGTGAAGGCGTGCACGAAGGGGTGCATGTCGGTCGAGCTGAGGTCGTGCTTCTCGTACCACGTCGCCGCCGGCAGCACGATGTCGGAGAGCAGCGTCGTCGACGTCATGCGGAAGTCGGCCGACAGGAGCAGGTCGAGCTTGCCCTCGGGCGCCTCGTCGTGCCACTTCACCTCGGACGGCCTTGGTGCGTTGGGGTTCTCGCTGCCCATGACGTTGTGGTGAGTGCCGAGCAGGTTACGGAGGAAGTACTCGTTGCCCTTGGCCGAGGAACCCATGAGGTTGCTGCGCCAGAGCACCAGGGTGCGCGGCCAGTTCTCGGGGGCGTCGACGTCCTCGATGGCCGAGGTCAACGACCCGTCGTGCAGGGCGCCGGCGACGTATGCCGCGGGGCTGGCCGCCGCCCCCGCCTCGACGGCAGCCTGGGCGTCCTCGGCCACCTGCAGGGGGTTGGTGCCGAACTGCGGGTAGAACGGCATCCACCCCATCCGGGCAGACTGCGCGATGGTGTCGGCCGTGTGCTTGCCGGCCAGATGCCCTCTGGCGAGAGGGGAGTTCAGCGAGTCGGCCGAGTAGCCGTCGTTGCGCCACTGGTCGGTGTGCATGTACCAGTACGACGTGCCGGTCATGGTGCGTGGCGGCCGGCCCCAGTCGAGCGCGTTGGCGAGCGAGATCCAGCCGGTGATGGGCCGGCACTTCTCCTGGCCGACGTAGTGCGCCCAGCCGCYACCGTTGCGGCCCATGCAGCCGGTGAGGACGAGGAGCGAGAGGATGGCCCGGTAGGTGGCGTCGCCGTGGAACCACTGGCAGATGCCGGCACCCATGATGATCATCGAGCGACCTTGTGACTGCTCGGAGTTCGTCGCGAACTCTCGGGCGATGCGGATGCACTGCTCGGCGGGGACGCCGGTGATCTCGGCCTGCCACGCGGGCGTGTAGGGCTCGGACACGTCGTCGTAGCCGGTGGGCCAGACGCCCGGCAGCCCCGGCCGCTCGACGCCGTACTGCGCGAGCATCAGGTCGTAGACGGTCGTCACGAGGTGGCCGCCGACGCGTCGTGCGGGCACGCCACGACGGAGCACGGACCCGGTGCCGTCCGGCTCGACGAAGGCCGGGAGCAGCACCTCCACCGCCTCGGCCGGGTCGCCGGCCATCGTCAGCGCAGGGTTGACGCCCTCGAGGTCGAGGTTCCACCGCCCCTTGCCGGAGTCGGCGTAGCGGAACCCCATCGAGCCGTTCGGCACGACCGGCTGTCCCGTCGCCTCGTCGAGCAGCACCGTCTTCCAGGCGTCCTCGTCGGCAGCGGCGCTGCCCTCGGCGGCGAGGTCGGCGGCGGTGAGGAACTTGCCGGGCACCCAGGGAGCCATCGCTCCGTCGCCCGACGTGGCGGCATACGCCTCCACGGGAGGCTCGAGGCGGATGAGGAAGGGGAGATCGCTGTAGGTGCGCACGTAGTCGGTGAAGAAGTCGACCTCGCGGTCGACGAAGAACTCCTTGAGGAGCACGTGACCCATCGCCATCGCGAGCGCCGCGTCGGTGCCGGCCTGGGCCGGCATCCACTCGTCGGCGAACTTCGTGTTGTCGGCGTAGTCGGGGCTGACGGTGACGACCTTCGTGCCGCGGTAACGGACCTCGGCCATCCAGTGCGCGTCGGGCGTGCGGGTGACGGGGACGTTGGAGCCCCACATCATGAGGTACGTCGCGTCCCACCAGTCGCCCGACTCGGGCACGTCGGTCTGGTCGCCGAAGACCTGCGGGCTCGCGACGGGGAGGTCGGCGTACCAGTCGTAGAAGCTCGTCATGACGCCGCCGATGAGCTGGATGAACCGCGTGCCGACACAGTGCGAGACCATCGACATCGCCGGGATCGGCGAGAAGCCCGCGACCCGGTCCGGGCCGTACTCCTTGATGGTGTGGACGTGCGCTGCCGCGGCGATCTCGACGGCCTCGCCCCACGACGCACGCACGAGCCCGCCCTTGCCGCGGGCGCTCTGGTAGCGCCGACGCTTCTCCGGGTCGGTCGTGATCTCGTGCCAGGCCGCCACGGGGTCACCCAGCCGCGCCTTGGCCTCGCGGTACATCTCGAGCAGGACGCCGCGGACGTAGGGGTAGCGCACGCGCGTGGGGGAGTAGGTGTACCAGGAGAAGGCGGCACCGCGCGGGCAGCCGCGGGGCTCGTACTCCGGCCGGTCGGGGCCGACGGACGGGTAGTCGGTCTGCTGCGTCTCCCAGGTGATGATCCCGTCCTTGACGTAGACCTTCCACGAGCAGGAGCCGGTGCAGTTGACGCCGTGGGTCGATCGGACGACCTTGTCGTGGCTCCACCGGTCCCGGTAGAAGACGTCGCCGGCCCGACCACCCTCGCGGAACACCGCTCGCCCGTCGTCGGACTCCTCCCACCGGGTGAAGAACCGTCCGGTCCTGAGCAGCGCCGCCGACGCCGGGCCGTCTACGCCCGGTGTGCCCTGGGCACCGCTGGGTCGGGAGGGGGCGCTCACCGGCGCTCCCACGGTCGGCACGGCGTGTGGAGTAGGGAGCGCACGGATCCTCCAAATCGGCGACGGCACTCGTCCAAACGGACGGTTGCAGCGCAGTCGGGGCCTTGCGCGGAGGTGCCGCGGGGTCCACGAACTGGGCCCAACGCTACTGGTGCGGGGTCGTTTCGGCGCGACAAACGCACTCTTCGTCAGCGGGTGTCGGGCCTCGATGGCCGACGGTGCCGACGTCACCGGTATCCTTCAAATCAACGAAATGGAGCATGCGTGCACGACATCGAGAGCGACGTCCTGTCCTCGCCCACCCGACGAGCGATCATGGAATTGCTGCAGGAAGCCGGGAGCCTCCCCGCCAGCAGCTCACGCGACGACGCGGCCGAGCGGGGCCTCAGCGCGAGCGACACGGCGGCTGCGCTGGGGCTGCACGTGACGACGGCACGCTTCCACCTCGAGCGAATGGTCGCCGCCGGAGCCGTCGTGACAGCCCAGCGGCGGGGGTCCGTCGGGCGCCCGCGCAAGATCTACCTCGCCGCCATGGCGGAACGGCCCTCGCTCGCGAGCCCGGAGGCCCTGCACGCCTTCACCGAGCTGCTGACCAGTGCGTGGGCCGACACCGCGGACGGTTCACCGGGGGATCCGGAGCGCGCCGGTGAACGGTGGGTCGAGGCCCGCGCCGGCGGCCCGGCCCCACGATCGGCCGCCAGTGCCGGTGCCTGGCTCGGCAAGGTGGGCATGGCCGTCGACCTGCTCGACGAGTGGGGCTACCAGCCGGAGCTGCGCACCTCGGCCGGGGGCAGGACCGTAGAGCTGACGCTCCAGGGATGTCCGTTCCTCTCGATGGCCCGGGCGCACCCGGCCGTCGTGTGCGGCATCCACCGAGGCCTGCTCCGGGGCACGATGGCTGTGGTGGGGGAGAACGCCACCGAGGTCGACCTGCAACCCTTCGTCACCGAACGCTCCTGCGTGGCCCGGCTCACGACGTCGGCGGACTGGGGCCAGAAGCCGAGTCCCTGACCCTGGCACCGGTGCGGGCGCCGCGTGCGGGCGCCGCGTGCGGGCGCCGCCGCCCGGCTGGGTATGGCTCTGCCATGAGCGAGTCGGCGCCGACCGGAGACCACGGGATGGACCCGCGCTGTCCCGGCCAGACGGCGGCGACGAGGCCTGAGCCCGGCATCGACGTCGCGGTGGCGGTAGACCTGGTCATGCTCCAGCGGGGCCTGACCGCCGACGAGGCGTACGAGCTGATGCGGGTGGGCGCCGAGGAGTCCGGCGGCGATCTGGGCTCGGTGGCCAGCGACGTCATCGACCTGGGGACCGCCCGCCTGCCGCGCTGACCCAGCGCGAAATCGGGGACCGCGGCCCTGCGTGGCCGCGACGCGGCTCAGGCGACGGGATCGGCGTCATGAGGCGCTGGTGCCAKCAGGCGTCGTACCGCGAGGCGGCTGGCTGTCAGCAGCGACAGGGTGAAGGACTCGCTGATGATGGCGGGAAAGCACTCGATGAAGAGGTTGAGCACGACGACGTAGACGACATCGGTCGCACGACGGACGGGCGCCGTCGGCGTCGAGCCGTCCACGGCGGGCACGAAGCCCACTGTAGGTGCAAGGGTCGTCCTGCACCGGTGTCGGGACCATCCGTGCCGGTCAGACCGGTCAGACCGGTCAGACCGGTCAAGGACGTCAGAGCCGGCGGCTGCTGAGCACCGACGAGCGGTCGATCTTCAGGACGCCCCCGTCGTCCACGAGCGCGTAGGACGTCCGCTCCTCGTAGCGGCGGCCGTCGGTGAACGCGTAGCGCAGGGTCGCGACGACCGAGCCCGGGGCGGATCCCGTGGCCTGCAGCACGTCGACGGTGTCGACCGACGTCCAGAAGCGGTCGTAGGTCGCGCGGTTGCCCGACGTCGTGGTCCGGTAGCGGTCCGTGAGGCGTGCCCACCCGGCGTCGGTGTTGCCCGGCAGCAGCGCGTAGTAGTCACGGACCGCACGCTCCAGGTCGGCGGCCGAGGTCCCGGCAGGGGGCGTCACCGGTGTGCCGGCAGTCGTCGGCGCGGTCGTGGCGGAGCTCGCGGGCGCGCTCGTCGAGGCGGAGGGCGTGGCGGCCCTCGATGTCGTGGGAGCCGGCGTGCTCGGTCGCGGTATGGCGTTCGACGTGGTCGGCGCCACGACCGGGGGAGCGGGCTGGCCGGTTCCGGTGTCACTGCCCGACAGCGCCCAGACGAGCAGGCCGATGCCGACCAGCGCGACGACACCGACCAGCAGCACGAGCCTGCGCCGCCTGGCGGGGGCGCCGTCGCGGGCGACTGGTGGGGCCGGCGGTGGCGTGGCGCCCGGGCCGGAGTATGCCGTGCCGCCGGCTCCGTGGGCATCCGGCAGCCGCTCCGCTGCCTCCGCTGCCTCCGTTGGGTCGGCGACCGCGGCGGCCACGGTACGCGGAGCTGCCGTGGGGGCCAGTCGCGAGGTGGAGGCCGTGCTCGGGGCTGCGCCGGCGGCTGCGGCTGCGCCGGCGGCTCCGGCTACGCCGACTCCCGCGGCGGCTCCGGCGGCAGGAAGGACGCGGGTGCGGACCGGTCCGTCGTCGGACGAGGCGCCCATGGCTCCGCGCGGTGCGCGTCCGGCTGCGACCTCGGCGAGCACCTCGGACACCTCCTGCATGGCGGGACGGTCCTCGGGGGCGGCGGCGAGCATCGCGAGCAGGACCGGGGTCAGCGGGCCGTCCGACGGCGGCGTGATCGCGCCGGAAGCGACCCGGTGCAGCAGCGCCATCGCGTTCTCGCCGGTGCCGAACGGAGGCGCGCCCTCGACGGCGGCATACAGCGTGGCTCCGAGCGAGAAGACGTCCGAGGCGGCACTGGACGACGTGCCGCGAGCGACCTCAGGTGCGAGGTAGGCAGGTGTGCCGGTGACCATGCCGGTCGAGGTGAGCGACGCGTCCCCGAGGGCGTGCGAGATGCCGAAGTCGGTGATGCGGGCCGTGCCGTCGTCGGCGAGGAGGACGTTGCCCGGCTTGACGTCGCGGTGCACGATGTCGGCGCGGTGTGCGGCCGCGAGGGCGGCTGCCAGCTCGCTGCCGATCCGGGCAGCCTCGCGCGCCGGCAGGGGACCGCGCTCGGTCAGGACGGCCTGCAGGCTGCGCGACGGGAGGTACTGCATGACGAGGCACGGTTGACCCTCGTGGTCCACGACGTCGAAGACCGGGACGGCGTTCGGATGGTGGAGGCGGGCCGTGATGCGGGCCTCCCGCATGGCGCGATCGTGGGCGACGCGAGCCTCTGCCTCGGGCAGGCCGACGGGGGAGTGCAGCTGCTTGACCGCCACGGCGCGGTTGAGCCGCTCGTCCCAGGCGAGCCAGACGTGCCCCATGCCCCCGGAACCGATCCTGTTCATCAGCCGGTAGCGCCCGGCGATGACGGTGGGCCGCTCGTCCGTCATCGTCGTCTCCCTCCGGTGCGTGCTGGGTCGCGCCCGTCGCGCGGGCCATGGTCCGGGTGGGTCGTACCCAGACCAGCGCCCCATGCTGCCATTGCGACACCGAAGCGCTCGAACCGGTCCCGTTCCGGTGCGGGGGTCCGCCCACTGGGTACGCGAAGATCATGGCACCAGCACAAAACCCCTCCCGCACCCCCCAGGAGTCCGGCGACGCAGGAAGAGACGCCGGCCAGGCGTCGCCCGAGAGCCCGGCAGACCTCCCTCGCGCCTCGCTCGTCGCGGTCCTCAAGCGAGCGCGTGGTGAGTTCAAGCGCGACAACCTCACGGACCTCGCGGCGTCGCTGACCTACTACGGACTGCTCTCCATCGCCCCGGCGCTTGTCGTGCTCGTCGCCGCCCTCGGCCTGCTCGGACGCGATGCGACCGCCCAGGTCGTCAGCCAGGTCCAGGCGATCGCGCCCGGGTCCAGCGCAGAGTTCGTGCGCACCCTCATCGGGCAGGCCCAGGCGAACAAGTCCGGCGCCGGTCTGGGCGCGGTGTTCGGACTGCTCGTGGCCCTGTGGTCGGCCTCGGGCTACGTGTCGGCGTTCATGCGGGCCTCGAACGTCATCTACGACATCCCGGAGGGGCGACCGATCTGGAAGACCGTACCGATCCGGGTCGGGGTGACCGTGTTCGCCGTCTTCGTCATGGTCGTCAGCGCCGTCATCGTCGTGGTGAGCGGGCCCGTCGCCCAGCAGGTCGGGAACCTCGTCGGCGCGGGCGACACGGCCGTCCTCGTCTGGGGGATCCTCAAGTGGCCCGTCCTCCTCGTCCTCGTGTCGGTCCTCTTCGCCGTCCTCTTCTGGGCCAGCCCCAATGCGAAGCAGGGCGGTGTCAAGTGGGTCAGCCCCGGCGGCGTCATCGCCGTCGTGATCTGGCTGGTCGTGTCCGCCCTCTTCGCGGTCTACGTGGCCTCCTTCTCGTCGTACAACAAGACCTACGGCTCGCTGGCGGGCGTCGTCGTGTTCCTGGTCTGGCTCTGGCTGACGAACATCGCCATCCTGCTCGGCGCGGAAGTCAATGCCGAGCTGGACCGCAGCCGCGCCATCGCGGAGGGAGTGCCCGAGGACCTCGAGCCCTTCGCCGAGCCGCGTGACACGCGGGCCATGGACGACATCGACAAGCGCGCCGTCGCCGAGGCGTCCGAGCGCAGGTCGGACTGATCGCCCGCCGTAGAGTGTTGGCCGTGGGAAACGACGCACGTGACCCGATCGGTGACCGGGCATCCTGCGGGGGCGGTGACTCATGAGCCAGTGGCGAGACGACGCGAGGCTCCGCGTGCAGGCGCTGCACCAGGCGCTTCGGCAGGCCGGCCCCGAGCGTGACGCGCTCCTCCTGCTCGTCAAGGCGGCGATCGCGACGGTGCTCGCCTGGCAGTTCGCCGTGCGGGTGCTCGACAGTCCGGTGCCGTTCTACGCACCGATGGCGGCCCTGCTCGTCGTCGACCGCACGATGGTGCGCTCCCTGTCGGCCAGCGCCCAGCGCATCGCCGCCGTCGTTCTGGGGCTCGGGGTCGCCTGGTTCGCCGCGATGGTCTTCGGCGTCTGGTGGTGGACGATGTTCGGCGTCATCCTCGTCGCCCTCGTCATCGGCCGGTGGTCGAGGCTCGGGGACCACGGCATCCAGGTGCCGGCCATGGTGCTGCTGTCCCTCATCACCGCCAAGGGCACGAACGCGCAGTTCACCTACCTGACGATCGTCGAGACGCTCGCAGGAGGCGTGATCGGGGTGGCCACGAACGCCATCGTGTTCGCGCCGCTGCACCTGACGAAGCCACGCCAGCGAGTGTCGGCGCTGGCACGGCAGGTGCGCGAGCTGCTCGATGAGATGGCCAGCGGGCTGAGGGGCGGCTGGGACGCCGAGACCGCAGGTCGGTGGTACCGCCGCGGCACGGAGATCGCCGACAAGGCCCCCTACGTGCTCGAGGACATCCGCACCGGTCGCGAGAGCATGCGCTTCAACCCCCGCGACAACATCCGTCCCGCCGACGTGGACTGGGAGGGGTACGAGCACACCGTCACGACCCTGCGCCGGACTTTGTGGCAGGTCACCGGGATCGCCCGGACGCTCGTCGACGCCGCGGACGAGCGACGGCACCAACCGACCCCTTCCAGCTCCTTCCTGACGGAGTATGCCGACGCCCTCGCCGGCCTCGCCGTGGCGGTGTCGCAGTTCGGTCGTCACGACGAGGAGGCGACGACCGCCTTCGACGACGGGGTCGCGCGGGCGTTCGACGTCCTCACGAGGCTGCGGGAGGAGGTGCGCACCACCCCGTTGGACGATCCTGACGAATGGCCCGTCTACGGCTCGCTCATCAGCGACTCCCTGCGTGCGCTGGCCGAGCTCGAGTCTGCCCGGGAGTCGGCCGTCGTCCCCACGGACACCGGTGCCCTGCGCCTGCCCCCGGCCGAGTCGCCCGTCTGGGCGCGCCTGCGTCGGCAGGGCGGCCGCAGCAGGTGACGACCACCGCGTAACCTCTCCTCGTGCGCGAACCGAACCACCGACCCGGCCCGCCCGCCAGCCCGCCGGCGCCGCACTGTCAGTGCTGGACCTGGCCTGCCGCGCAGCACCGGATGTCGAGAAGGGTCCTGGGCGTGGGGCGCTGTCGTCAGCGACGGCTCCGGCTCGCCCGGTGCTCGCCCGTGAACGGCGGCCGGGAGCACGACTCGCGACCACCTGCCTGATGCGGACGGCATACGTGGTCGCAGACGGCATACGTGGTTAGGTGTTCGCATGCGCGTGACTCACCTCGGACATGCCTGCCTGCTCGTCGAGACCGCCGACCGCCGCATCCTCATCGACCCGGGCAGCTTCTCGTCGGGCTTCGAGGACCTCACCGGTCTCGATGCGGTCCTCGTGACCCACAACCACGCCGACCACTTCGACCCGGAGCGGGTCGGCGCGCTGATCCGCTCCAACCCGTCCGCGACCGTCCACACCGACCCGCTGACGGCTGAGAAGCTGCGCGAGGCGGGTCTGGCCGCGATCCCCTCGCGCCAGGGTGAGGACTTCACGGTCGGTGACGTCACCGTGACACCGGTCGGCGAGCTGCACGCGTTCAACCACGCGGCCATGGCGCGCATCCCGAACGTCGGCGTCGTCCTCCGGGCCGACGGCGAGCCCTCGCTCTTCCACCCCGGTGACGCCTACGACGGCGAGCCCGGACAGGTCGACGTCCTCGCCCATCCGCTCAACGCGCCCTGGGCCGCGAGCCGCGACTCCATCGCCTTCGTCGGACGCATCGCCCCGAAGGTCTTCATCCCGGTCCACGACGCCCTGCTCAGCGACGTCGGGCACCGGATGTACTCCGGCCACGTGGAGCAGTTCTCCGGCGTCGAGGGCCTCTCGTACGTCCCGCTGCGCGACGCCGAGTCCGCGACCTTCTGAGACCCTCCTGGAACACTTCTGACATCCGAGCTCGGGGGAGTGCCGTGAGCGACATCGCCGATCTCCCTGCCCCGCAAGGAGGTCCGACCGAAGGGCCTGCCATCGCCATGCGCGGGCTCGGCAAGCGGTTCGGTGATCTCGTCGCCGTCAAGGGCGTCGACCTCGACGTGCCGCGTGGGTCGTTCTTCGGTCTCGTCGGACCCAACGGTGCCGGCAAGACGACGACCCTCTCGATGGTCACCGGCCTGCTGCGTCCCGATGCCGGACAGGCGTTCGTCCTCGGCCGCGACGTGTGGTCGGACCCTGTTGCGGCCAAGCGACTGCTCGGCGTGCTCCCCGACGGGCTCAGGCTGTTCGACCGGCTCACCGGTCTGCAGCTCATCACGTATGCCGGCCTGCTCCGCGGCATGTCACGCGAGCTCGCGTCGGAGCGCGCTGGCGAGCTCGTGGCTGCGCTCGGCCTCTCCGAGGCTCAGGGGAAGCTGGTCGTCGACTACTCGGCGGGCATGACCAAGAAGGTGACGCTGGCCTCGGCCCTCGTCCACGCACCTCGGGTGCTGGTGCTCGACGAGCCGTTCGAGGCCGTCGACCCGGTCTCGGCTGCGACGATCCGCCGCATCCTCACCGGTTTCGTCGAGTCCGGCGGCACCGTGGTCCTCTCCAGCCACGTCATGGACCTCGTCGAGCGCATCTGCACCCATGTCGCCGTCATCTCCGACGGGCTCGTCCTCGCCGCAGGCGAGCTCGACGTCGTCCGCGACGGTCGGTCGCTCGAGGAGCGGTTCGTCGACCTCGTCGGGGGCAGCACGGAGGTGGTGGGGCTGTCGTGGTTGCGCACCTCGTCCGACTGAAGCTGACCCTGCTGCGCAACATCTTCAGGCGCAGCCGGTCCCAGGCCATCGGCGCCGTCGTCGGCATCGTCTACTTCGCGGTGCTCGTGTCCGGCCTCGCCGTCATCCTCGCGTCGTTCCGCTGGTCGCTCGACGCCGCACGCGTCGTGATCCCGCTCGCCGGCGCTGCGGGCATCGTCCTCTGGACGGTCGTGCCGCTCTTCTCGTTCGGGTCGGACCCGACGCTCGACCCTGCTCGGTTCGCCACGTTCGCCGTTCCCCACCGCGAGCTGGCGGTCGGGCTGGTGGCAGCTGCACTCGTTGGCCTGCCCGCGATCGCCTCGATGGTTCTCTCGGCCGGGGTCGTGATCGCGTGGTCGCACACGCTGGCATCGACCGCGGTGGCTGTCGTGGCAACGGGCATCGGGCTCCTCAGCGCGATCGTGACGAGTCGGTGGGTGTCCGCGATCATGACGAGGGCCGTCTCGAGCCGTCGTGGTCGTGACGTCATCGCCGTGCTGGGCCTGCTGCTGCTCGTCGTCGTCGGACCGGTCATCTCCGTCGTGGCGAACGTCGGCGCCGGCCTGCGCGACCTCCTACCCGCCGTGTCGCGTGTCGTCGCATGGTCGCCCCTGGGCTGGGCGTGGGCCGCCCCGGGTGACGTGGCTGCCGGCGACGTCGGCGTCGGACTGGTGCGGCTGACCCTGGCCACAGGACTTCTCGTGGTCGTCTTCCGACTGTGGTCGAGGGTGCTGCGGGGAGAGGTCGAGAACCCCCGCGCCGTGTCACGATCCGACTCGGGCGCGTCCGTGGGCGATGACCTGGGCCTGCTCGCTCGACTGCCCGGCACGCCCGTCGGGGCCGTGGCTGCGCGGGTGCTCACCTACTGGCGTCGCGACCCGCGCTTCCAGATCAGCCTCGTCATGACGTCGCTGATCCCCCTCGCGCTGCTCATCCCGTTCTCCACGAACGGTGTGGCGTGGACGACGTTGCTCATGGGCCCGCTCGTCGCCTTCCTCCTGGGCTGGAGCGAGCACAACGCCGTGGCCTACGAGTCCGATGCCGTCTGGCTGCACATCGTCTCTGGCATGTCCGGACGCGACGACCGGCGGGGGCGGCTTGTGCCCGTCACCGTGCTTGCCGCCGTTCTCGTGCCGGTGTACGTCCTCGTCGGGGTCGCGGTCGCCGCCCGCTGGGACCTCCTGCCGGCGGTGCTCGGCCTGTCGGTGGCCCTGCTCGGCGCCGGGCATGCCGTGTCGAGCGTCATGAGCATCGGGTTCCCGTACCCCGTCCCGCAGGCCGGCGAGAGCCCCTTCAGCGCGCCTCCGGGCGCCGCCGGGATCACGATCGCCGCGCAGTCGATGGCCAGCCTGGGCACCGTCGTGCTCGCCGGTCCCGCGATCCTGCTCGCGTGGTTGGCCTGGCAGGGGTCGGCGGCAGCCGACTGGGGCGCCGGCCTCGTCGGACTCGTTGCAGGCGTGGGCGTCGCCGTCATCGGCGTCGGTGCGGGCGCCCGTCTCTACGACCGGCGGGCCCCCGAGCTGCTGTCGGCGCTGCGGCGCAACTAGGAAACTGGCTCGAAGATCTGATTACCCTGCGCGCCATCCACCGGCAACTTACTCTTACGGTGTGTAGTAGATCTGCGCCGGGCAGGAGAACTCACAGCTTCGTGCTCCCGGAGGCCAGAGATGATCACCCAGTTGCTCGCCGTCTCAAAACCAATTCCCGCCGGGCCGGTCGTCCAGTGGGGATGGGTGACGATCACCGTCGCCAATCTCGTCGTCATCCTCTTGATGATCCTCGTCTTCGTGCTCGCGCTCGTGCTGCCGTTCCCCGAACCGCGTGAGGACGAGGACCGATGAGCCGACCCTCGACGCCAGACCCCTCCGTGGTGTCCGAGCCCGGAGGCCGCCGCGGACGGGACACCTGGACTGCAGCCCTGACCCGATGGGTCGAGGGTCTCGTGCCCAAGGGGCAGTGGTTGCCCGATCGGCAGCCGGTCTATGTCGCCTCGTGGATCTACGTCTTCGGCGTCGCGTGCCTTGCCAGCCTCGTCGTCATCATCGTCTCGGGCCTCGTGCTGACGCTGGGCGGCGTGACGTGGTGGCACTCGAGCACGGTGGGGCACTTCGTCAACTCCGTGCACCTGTGGAGCGTCGAGCTGTTCTTCGCCACCATGGTCATCCACCTGTGGGGCAAGTTCTTCATGGCGTCCTGGCGAGGCAACCGCGGACTGACCTGGGCGACAGGCGCACTCGCCTTCTTCGGCTCTCTGGGGACGGCGTTCACCGGCTATCTGATCCAGACGAACTTCGACTCGCAGTGGATCTCGACCCAGGCCAAGGACGGACTCAACGCCGCCGGGATCGGTGCCTACTTCAACGTCATGAACCTCGGGCAGATGGTGCTGTGGCACGTCTCGCTCCTCCCACTCGTCGTCGGCGGGATCGTCGTCGTGCACGTCGTGCTCGTGCGACGCCGCGGCGTGGCACCGCCGATCGGTGCATTGGACCCGACGACCTCGCTCCCTGTTCCCGAACCGGAGGCCACGTTGGGGGCGCCGGGGCATGAGGCGAGTCGCAGCGAGCCGGACTCGGTGAGGACCGTCGGCTCGAGCCAGGGGCCGGGGGCATGAGCCGCGGCACCGGTGGGTGGGGACCCACGCCCGACTCGCACGTGTTCCCGACGCGGCGCTACGACCTCGTCAAGGAGTTCGTCATCGCACTGGGCGTGGTCACCGTGCTCTCTGTCGTCGCTGCCCTCGTCTTCTCGTCCCCCGATGATCCCGCGATCTCGTTGCAGCAGTGGGCGCGTCAGGCGCCGGCCGATGTCGTTGCCACCGCGGCCGGTGAGCTCGCAGGCACCACGACGAGCGCCGGCTACGGTGCGCCCTACAACACCGCCGCAGAGGGGCAGAGCCTCGGTCCGGTCAACCTCCAGAAGCTGCCCGGTGTGACGCTGCCCGTCGACTCCGCGAAGGACTTCGTCCTCGACCCGGTGCGGACCCTCGTCGGCGACACTGCGGCGACCGCCGCTGTCCGAGCGTGGGAGAGCGCGTCCGCGGACCAGCAACAGGCGTGGGCGACGGCATACTCGGACGCGCTCGCGAAGGCGCCTGACGGTGACCCCGCGAAGGTCGCAGCAGGCGACTACGGTCCGGTCCCGGCCATCGCGGCCGCCGAGCTGCGCCTCGCCGACAGCGGCGCGCTCGAGGGTCTGCTCACGTCCCGGACGAGCTTCTTCGGTGTCGACAGCACCAAGGCACTGCTCCTGCTGGCCGACGGGACGCACCTCGAGGACGCGGCGCGCGCCCAGAACCTCGGTGGCGACCAGTGGGGCATCATGAACGAGACGGGCAACTACCCCGGCCAGCCGTGGCTGTGGCTGTATTCCCTGTGGTACCAGGTCCCCCCGTTCTCCACGTCGGACAACGCGGACATCGGCGTCTGGGCGCTGATGATCCTGCTCAGCATCGGCTTCGTCTGCATCCCCTGGATACCGGGTCTGCGCACTTTGCCGCGACACCTGGGGGTCCATCGGCTCGTGTGGCGCACGCAGCGGCGATGACCGCCGGCCCGCAGACGTCCGCAGACAGGCCCGGGTTCGTGCCGGGCCTGTCTGCGGAGCGCGGTCAGGCGAGGTCGACTGCCAGGTGGGCGGCGCCGATGATGCCGGCCTGGTTGCGCAGCTGGGCCGGGACGATCGGGCAGCGCAGCTTCAGCTTCGGCAGGAAGTCGTCGCTGTCCTTGGAGATCCCGCCGCCGACGATGATGAGGTCGGGCGAGAAGAGCTTCTCGATGGTGTCGTAGTAGGTCTGCAGGCGCTCGACGTACTCGTCCCACGACAACCCCTCGGCGTCCTTGGCCGACGACGCCGCCCGGTCCTCGGCGTCGTAGCCGTCGATCTCGAGGTGACCCAGCTCCGAGTTCGGCACGAGGCGACCGTCGTGGATGATGGCGCTGCCGATGCCGGTCCCCAGGGTGGTGAGGATGACCAGGCCCTGCACGCCCTTGGCCGCGCCGTAGTACATCTCGGCGAGGCCGGCCGCGTCCGCGTCGTTGAGCACGGTTACCGCGCGACCGGTGTGCTCCTTGATGAGGGCCTCGGCGTCGGTGTTGATCCACGAGGGGTCGATGTTGGCGGCCGAGAGCACGGTGCCGCGGATCACGACGGCCGGGACGGTGACGCCGATGGGGGAGTCGCCCGTCACGTCGGCGAAGTGGTCGACGATCTCGTCGACGACCGCGGCCACGGCGTCGGGGGTGGCCGGCTTGGGCGTCAGGATCTTGAACCGCTTGCCGGCGAGGTCACCCGCCTTGAGGTCGACGGGCGCGCCCTTGATGCCGCTGCCGCCGATGTCGATGCCGAGGGGCTTGCCGTGCTTGGCCATGGTCCATGCTTCCTTGTCGAGGACGTGGTCGAGTGTCAGGTGCTGCTGGGTTGGGCGTGAGGTGGTGCGACGTGCGGGGGGAGCGCGGCTGTCGCGCGCCCAGGGGCCGACTCAGGCAGCGGCGTCCTCGGGGAGGGTGAGGATCTCGTTGCCGTCGTCGGTGATGACGATGGTGTGCTCGAACTGGGCCGAGCGCTTGCGGTCCCGGGTGACGACGGTCCAGCGGTCGTCCCACATCTCCCACTCGTGGGTGCCGAGATTGAGCATCGGCTCGACGGTGAACGTCATGCCGGGCTCGATGACGGTGTCGTAGTGGGGAGCCGCGTCGTAGTGGGGGACGATGAGGCCGGAGTGGAACTCGAGCCCGATGCCGTGCCCGGTGAAGTCGCGCACGACGCCGTAGCCGAAGCGCTTGGCGTAGCTCTCGATGACGCGGCCGATGACGTTGATCTCGCGCCCGGGACGGGCCGCGCGGATGCCGCGCATCATGGCCTCGTGAGTGCGCTCGACGAGCAGGCGCGACTCCTCGTCGACGTCGCCGACGAGGTAGGTGGCGTCGGTGTCGCCGTGCACGCCGTGGATGAAGGCCGTGACGTCGATGTTGACGATGTCGCCGTCCTCGAGCGGACGGGCATCGGGGATGCCGTGGCAGATGACCTCGTTGACGCTCGTGCACACCGACTTGGGGAAGCCCTTGTAACCGAGCGGAGAGGGGTAGGCGCCGTGGTCGAGCATGTACTCGTGGGCGACGGCGTCGAGCTCGTCGGTCGTGACACCGGGAGCGATGGCCTTGGCGGCCTCGACCATGGCCGTGGCCGCGATGCGCGACGCGATCCGCATCTTCTCGAGGGTCTCCGCGTCCTTGATGTGCACGTCGCCGTCCTCACGCGGCTGGGGCACGTCGACGTAGTGCGGGCGCTCGATGGCGGCAGGGACCGGTCGGCGAGGACTGAGGGGGTGGGGCGACACCTGCGGCTGGAGCAACGGCATACGGTGGAGTCTAGGTCGTCAGCGGGTGCCGTCCACGCGTCGCGTTCATGACGCGGACCCGCCCGGGCCGGGTGAAGTCCGCAAGAGTCCGAGGAGAGAAGGAGTGCGCACGTGAGCTTCTGGTACAACGTCGACACGGGTCAGGTCGAGACCGACGACAACCGCAGCCGGGGCGAGCAGGTGCTCGGCCCGTACGCCACCGAGGCGGAGGCGCGGGCAGCGCTCGACACCGCCCACAAGAAGACCGAGCAGTGGGACTCCGAGGATCGAGACTGGAACGAGCGCGGGCGCTCGGCGTCCGGTGACGGCGACGCCTGAGCGAGCCCGTCTGCACCTTTCGCGCACCGCGCCCATCCGGTCCCGACCGGGTGGGCGCCGGCGCGTCAGGACTCGAACGAGTGCTCGGTGTCCGGGAAGGCGCCGGACTCGACGTCGGCCGCATACGCCCGCGCAGCATCGAGCAGCGTGCCGCGCAGGTCGGCGTACTTCTTGACGAACCGCGGCGCCTTGCCGCTGCGCAGTCCGGCGAAGTCGCTCCACACGAGCACCTGGGCGTCGGTGCCGTTGCCCGCGCCGATGCCGATGGTCGGGATGCTCAGCACCTCCGTGACCCGGGCAGCGACCGGCGCCGGGACCATCTCCAGCACGACGGCGAACGCCCCGGCGTCCTGCAGGGCCCGCGCCTCGTCGACGAGGGCGTCGGCCGCGTCACCGCGACCCTGCACGCGGTAGCCGCCGAGCTGGTGCTCGCTCTGGGGGGTGAACCCGACGTGGGCCATGACGGGGATGCCTGCGGCGGTCAGGGTCGCGACGAGCGGGACCATCGCCGTGCCACCCTCGAGCTTGACCCCGTGGGCGAGGCCCTCCTTCATGAGGCGTACGGCGCTCGCGAAGCCCTGCTCCACTGAGGCGCCGTAGGAGCCGAAGGGCATGTCGGCCACGACGAGGGCTCGTCGGGCGGCCGACGAGACCGCGCGGACGAGTGGGATCATCTCGTCGAGCGTGACGGGCACCGTCGTCTCGTAGCCGTAGACGTTGTTGCCGGCCGAGTCACCGACGAGCAGGACGGGGATGCCGGCCTCGTCGAAGATCTGGGCCGCATACATGTCGTATGCCGTGAGCATCGCCCACTTGCGGCCCTCGGCCTTCATCGCGTGCAGGTGGGGGATGCGCACCTTGCGGGGCGACGGAGCGGTCGCTGCAGTCGCCGTCGGGGCATCCTCGGCCCGGCTGCCGGAACCATAGGGACTCTGCTCCTCGGGGGCGTCTGCGCTCATCTCGGGAGCATATCGGGGGCCACGTGCCCCGGCGTCGAGTGCGAATGGGGTTCACCGTTGCGGCTGGATCTTTATCGGGTCAGGACCCGAAAGCCAACACTTTCTGGGAGGTCCTTTACGAAGATTTTACGTTTCTGGCGTCCGGCTGCCTTGTGGCACAAGTTTTTTCGAATCGTCTGTGACTCCGCGCCCCATTGTCTGTGATGTGTGTTGTGATACGCGAGGTGCCGATTACGGCGCTCAGGAACCAGGAGGACTCATCTTGAACAAGCGTCAATGGAGCGCTGTATCGGGGCTGGCCGTGGGGGCGCTCGTCGTCACCGGCCTGACCGCTCCGATGCAGGCTCAGGCAACGCCGATTGCCAAGGCCCCGGTGAGCGGCGACCCCGCTGCAGCCCAGGCCTCCCAGCCGGACAACCTGCCCAACCCCCTCGCCGAGGCCCAGACGGCCGAGCGCAAGGACGCCGTCGCCAAGCTCCTCAAGGGTGAGGCCACGACCAAGACCATCAATGGCAACCGCGTCATCGAGGTCAAGTCCAAGGGCACGGACAAGAACGGCAAGCCGAAGAAGTCCAAGTACGTCAACTACCCGGTCGACCGTGAGGAGGACATCTTCACGATCCTCACCGACTTCGGTGACAAGACGATGGCCGGCCAGTCGACGGCCCCGGGTCCGGTGCACAACCAGATCGCGGCGCCCGACCGCAAGTGGGACGGCAACAGCACCGACGACAACTCGACGTACTGGCTCAAGGACTTCAACCGCCAGCACTACATGGACATGATGTTCGGCAACGGCGAGTCGTTCAAGGACTTCTACCTCAAGCAGTCCAACGGCCGTTTCCTGGCCAAGGGTGACGTCTCCGACTGGGTGAAGGTCCCCTACAACGAGGCGCGCTACGGCTCCAACTCCGTCCCGCAGTCCAACGGCTACTGGGCCTACATCAACGACACGGCGCAGGCCTGGTACGCCGACCAGAAGGCCCAGGGCAAGACGACGGAGCAGATCCGCGCCTACCTCCAGCAGTTCGACAAGGTCGACCGCTACGACTCCCAGGGCGACGGCGTCTACAACCGCCCCGACGGCTACATCGACCACTTCCAGGCGATCCACGCCGGTGAGGGCGAGGAGGCCGGCGGCGGTGCCCAGGGCACCGACGCCATCTGGTCGCACCGCTGGTACGTCAACTCCACCGGTGCCGGCAAGGTCGGCCCCGCGGGCAACAAGCTCGGTGGCATCCAGATCGGTGACACCGGCATCTGGATCGGCGACTACACGACCGAGCCCGAGAACGGCGGCCTCGGCGTCTTCTCCCACGAGTTCGGCCACGACCTCGGCCTGCCCGACCTCTACGACACCCAGGGCGGCGACAACAGCACCGCCTTCTGGACCCTCATGAGCGGCGGCTCGTGGCTCAACCACGGCACCGACTCCATCGGCACCACGCCGGGCTACATGGGTCCGTGGGAGAAGCTCCAGCTCGGATGGCTCGACCACAAGGTCGTCCCGTTCGGCACGGACACCACGGTCAAGCTGAGCCAGGCCGACCTCTCCACGAAGAGCGACTCGGTCCAGGCGCTCGTCGTCCCGCTCCCGTCGCGCACCGTCACCACGAAGCGCAACACGCCGCACTCGGGCAAGGCCGAGTGGTGGAGCGGCTATGGCGACAACCTGAGCTCGACCCTGTCGCGACCGGTCGACCTGAGCGGCGCCACGTCCTCGGCGTCCATCAGCGCCTTCGTCCAGGGCAACCTCGAGCAGGACTACGACTACATGTACGGCGAGGTGTCGACCGACAACGGCGCCACCTGGACCCAGGTCGGCACGCCCGTCAACGGCGTCTTCGGCTGGACGCAGAAGTCGTGGGACCTCTCGGCCTACAAGGGCCAGGCCGTCCAGTTCCGCTTCCGCGTCGCCACCGACGGAGGCGTCTCGAGCGAGGCGTTCGTCGACGACATCGCAGTCACCACCGACGGCGTGACCGGAGCGGTCGACGACGTCGAGTCGGGCGCCGGTGCGTGGGTCGCCAAGGGCGGCTTCGCCGTCAGCAACGGCACCACGTCCAAGCAGGTGCAGGACTTCTACTTCGCCGAGAACCGCGTCTACAGCGGCTACGACCAGACGCTCAAGACCGGCCCGTACAACTTCGGCTGGAGCAACAGCAAGCCGGACTGGGTGGAGCGCTTCCCGTACCAGAACGGCATGCTCGTCTGGTTCGCCAACGGTGAGTACGGAGACAACAACACCTCCGCCCACCCCGGTGGCGGCGAGGTCCTGCCGGTCGACGCCCGTCCGGCGCCGGTCATGCTGAACAACGTCGACGGCACCCGCACGATGATGGGCAACCGGCGCCAGCCGTTCGACGCCACGTTCGGCCAGGAGAAGACCGACGCGGTGACCTTCCACCGCAACGGTGTCGCCACCAAGGTCCCGTCGCAGCCGGCGATCCCGACCTTCGATGACCGCGACCCGAACCGCTACTGGACGGCCGACAACCCGTGGGGGTCCACCAAGGTGGCCGGTTCCGGCACGACGATGACCGTTGCCAAGACCCGCCAGGGCGGCAACGAGCTCGAGGTGAAGGTCCAGTTCAAGTGACGTCGTCACACTCGGCATGACCTGCCGGTCATGACCATGGAGGGGCCCCCGGGACACGTCCCGGGGGCCCTTCCCGCGCCCGCCACACGGCATACGACCGGGCCCTCGTCCCAAAGGTCGTGTGTCGCAACATCCGTGAAACACCCATGCGGCAGGATCGACACATGAACCGTCAGGAAGAGTTCGTGCTGCGCACGATCGAAGAGCGCGACATCCGCTTCGTCCGTCTGTGGTTCACGGACGTCCTCGGCACGCTCAAGTCCGTCGCCATCGCGCCGGCGGAGCTCGAAGGAGCCTTCGCCGAGGGCATCGGTTTCGACGGTTCGGCGATCGAGGGGTTCGCCCGCGTCTACGAGGCCGACATGCTGGCCAAGCCCGACCCCTCGACCTTCCAGATCCTCCCGTGGCGCGGTGACCCGCCCGGCACGGCGCGGATGTTCTGCGACCTGCAGCTCCCCGACGGCACGCCGAGCTTCGCCGACCCGCGGCACGTGCTCCAGCGGGCCCTCGGCAAGGCCGCTGACCTCGGCTTCACCTTCTACACCCACCCCGAGATCGAGTTCTTCCTCCTCGAGCAGGGACGCGACGCGAACGGCCGCCCGATCCCGGTCGACGACGCCGGCTACTTCGACCACGTGCCCCACGGCACCGGGCACGACTTCCGCCGCGCCGCGATCACGATGCTCGAGAACATGGGCATCTCGGTCGAGTTCAGCCACCACGAGGGCGCCCCCGGCCAGAACGAGATCGACCTGCGCTACGCCGACGCCCTGAGCACGGCCGACAACATCCAGACCTTCCGCACGGTCGTCAAGGAGGTCGCCCTGACCCAGGGCATCTACGCGACCTTCATGCCCAAGCCGTTCTCCGAGCACCCGGGCTCGGGCATGCACACGCACCTGTCCCTCTTCGAGGGCGACTCCAACGCGTTCTTCGAGGCCGGGGCGCCCTACCAGCTGAGCAAGGTCGGTCGTCAGTTCATCGCCGGACTACTGCGTCATGGGGCCGAGATCGCGGCCGTCACCAACCAGTGGGTCAACTCCTACAAGCGACTGTGGGGCGGGGGAGAGGCTCCGGCCCACCTCACCTGGGGCCACAACAACCGTTCCGCGCTCGTGCGGGTGCCGATGCACAAGCCCAACAAGGGTCAGTCGACCCGCGTCGAGGTCCGTTCCCTCGACGCCGCGTGCAACCCCTACCTCGCCTTTGCGGTCCTGCTCGGCGCGGGCCTCAAGGGCATCGAGGAGGGCTACGAGCTGCCGCCGGAGACCGAGGACGACGTGTGGAGCCTCACGGACGCGGAGCGCCGGGCGATGGGCATCAACCCCCTGCCGTCGTCGCTGGGGCGGGCCCTGGAGGTCATGGAGGAGAGCGAGCTCGTCGCCGACATCCTCGGCGAGCACGTCTTCGACTTCTTCCTGCGCAACAAGCGGCAGGAGTGGCTCGACTACCGCCACGAAGTCACCCGCTTCGAGCTCGACCGCTACCTGCCCCGTCTCTGACGGTCCGCCAGTCAGCCGAGTCACCCACTGGCACCTAGCGATTCGACACCGATGTCATCACGCACCAGCACCACCGAAGGGGCCCTGGCCCGGCTCGGCTTCGCCGACCCCGACCGGGCCGTCGGGCTCGTCGACGACCAGGCGCTGCTGCCCGTGCGCGCCGCAGTCCCCGGCGGCCAGCTCGACGACCTCGCCGCCGTCATGGGCGACACCGCCGACCCGGACCAGTGCCTGCTCGGGCTGGTGCGCGTCGCCGAGGCGCTCGGCCGGCTCGGTGACGCCCCGGACTGGGGGATCTCGGCCTTCGCGGCCGAGCTCGCGACGCCGGGCGTCGGGCGGCAGCGGGTCCTCGGTGTGCTCGGCGCGTCGACCGCGCTCGTCGACGAGCTCGTCCGACACCCGGAGCACTGGGTCGACGCCGCCCGGGCGGAGCGCCGCCCCGGGGAGCAGGTGCGCAGCGAGCTCGTCCGGGCCGTGACCGAGGAACGAGGGGAACGGACGGCGTCCGACGCCCTGCGCGTCGCCTACCGACGCGGACTGCTGCGCATCGCCGCGCTCGACGTCACCGCCGGCGACCCCCTCGCCGAGATGCCTGCCGTCGGCGAGGCCCTCGCCGAGCTGGCCGAGGCCGCGCTCGAGGCCGCGCTCGCCATCGCCCGCGAGGAGTACGGCGACGGCCACGAGGCCTGCCGCCTCGCCATCATCGGGATGGGCAAGACGGGTGGGGGCGAGCTCAACTACGTCAGCGACGTCGACGTCATCTTCGTCGCCGAGCCGGCCGACGGCACGGATGAGGAGACAGCCCTCCGCGTCGGGACGGCACTGGCGACGGCGACGATGCGCGCCTGCTCGACCCCGACGTCGGAGGGGAGCCTCTGGCCCGTCGACGCGGCGCTGCGTCCCGAGGGCAAGCAGGGGCCGCTGGTGCGCACCATCAGCAGCCACAAGGCGTACTACGAGCGCTGGGCCAAGACCTGGGAGTTCCAGGCGCTCCTGAAGGCCTGGGTCTCCGCTGGGGACAAGGAGATCGGGCTGCGCTACAAGGCCGAGATCTCGCCGATGGTCTGGGAGGCCGCCGGGCGCGACAAGTTCGTCGAGGACGTCCAGGCCATGCGTCGCCGCGTCGAGCAGCACGTGCCGGCCAACGAGGCGGCGCGTCAGCTCAAGCTCGGACCGGGCGGTCTGCGTGATGTCGAGTTCAGCGTGCAGCTGCTCCAGCTCGTGCACGGGCGCAGCGACCCCAGCCTGCGGTCCGCGACGACGCTCGAGGCCCTGGCCGCGCTCGCGCGGGGCGGCTACGTCGGGCGCGAGGACGCCGCCGTCCTCGATCGGGCCTACCGGCACCTGCGCTGCCTCGAGCACCGCATCCAGCTGCACCGGCTGCGCCGCACGCACCTCATGCCGGTGACCGAGCCCGACCTCCGCCGCCTCGGCCGCGCCATGGGGCACCGGACGCATCCCGAGCGCGCCGTGGTCGCCGACCGCCAGGCGGCGGCGCGCGAGGTGCGCAGGCTGCACGAGCGCCTCTTCTACCGGCCGCTGCTCGCGGCGGCTGCCAGGCTGAGTCCCACCGAGGCGCGCCTGAGCCCCGAGGCGGCCCGACAGCGCCTCCTCGCCCTGGGCTTCCGGGACCCCGCCGGCGCCCTGCGGCACATCGAGGCCCTGACCACCGGTGTCAGCCGGCGCGCCGCCATCCAGCGCACGTTGCTCCCCGTCATGCTCGGGTGGTTCGCCGACGAGGCCGATCCGGACGCCGGTCTGCTGTCGTTCCGGCGCGTGTCCGACGAGCTCGGCACGACGCACTGGTACCTCAAGATGCTCCGTGACGAGGGCCGCGCGGCCGACCGTCTGGCGCACTGCCTGGCCCGGAGCAGGTATGCCGCCGACCTGCTCGTGCGCTCACCGGAGAGCGTCTCGATCCTGGGCGACGACAACGGGCTGACGCCCCGCACCCGTGAGGCCATCACGGCCACGATGCAGTCCGCCGCGGGCCGGCGTGACTCAGCCGCCGACGCGGTGGCGGCGGTGCGCGCGATCCGACGCCACGAGCTGCTCCGCATCGTCATGAGTGACCTCGTCGGGGTCATCGATCTCCCCGGGGTGGGGGCGGCGCTGACCGACCTCACCGGTTCGACGATCCAGGTCGCACTCGACGCGGCGACCCGTGCGGTCGAGGAGCGCGAGGGTCTGCCGATCGGCGGTGACATCCTCGTCGTCGCCATGGGCAGCCTCGGCGGCCGAGAGCTCGGCTACGCCTCCGACGCCGACGTCATGTTCGTCCACCAGCCGCACGCGGGCGCGTCGGAGACGGAGGTCCAGGCGCGCGCGACCCTGGTCGTCCAGGAGCTGCGCAAGCTCCTCTCCGGATCGGGTCCGGACCCCGGCCTCAGCCTTGACGCCGACCTGCGCCCCGAGGGCAAGGCCGGCCCCCTCGTGCGCAGCGTCGACTCGTTCCGCACCTACTACGAGCGCTGGGCCCTCACGTGGGAGTTCCAGGCGCTGCTGCGGGCCACCCCGATCGCAGGACCACCGGAGCTGGCCGACGCCTTCCTCGCGCTCATCGACCCGCTGCGGTGGCCCGAAGGCGGCATCACGGCGAGCCAGGTGCGCGACATCCGCACCCTCAAGGCGCGGGTGGAGAGCGAGCGCCTGCCGCGGGGCGCCGACCCGCGCACCCACCTCAAGCTCGGACGTGGCGGGCTCACCGACGTCGAGTGGGTCGTGCAGCTGCATCAGCTCCAGCACGCCCATGCGCATCCAGCGCTCCGGGTCACCGGCACCATGGCAGGCCTCGCCGCGCTCACCTCGGAAGGACTCGTCGCGGCCGAGGACGCCGCGGCGCTCCGGGAGGCCTGGCAACTCGGGGCGCTCATGCGCAACGCCGGCGTCCTGTGGCGGGGGAGACCCATCGACAGCGTTCCCTCCGACCTGCGCGACCTCGATGGGATCGGTCGGATCATGGGCCGTTCGCCCGGCGAGGGTTCGGCCCTCGCCGAGCTGTGGCGCCGAGTGGCGCGGCGATCGCGCCACGCCACTGATTTCAACTTTTACGAGTCCCCGCCCCGGGGTAGCGTCGTCCCGTGAATCCGACGGAGGGACAGGGCGTCCGCGTGCCGACCTATGGCGCCGTCCTCCGTGTCCCTCGGTACCTCCCGATCTTCCTGGCCAGCGCCCTGTCCATGTGGGGCGACTACATCGCCCGCGTCACGATCGCGGCCATGGTCTACGAGCGGACGAGCTCGCCGCTGGCCACGGCGACGACGCTCGCCGTGAGCTTCGTGCCGACCTTCTTCGGTCGCAGCCTCGTGGGTCCCGTCGTCGACCGGTTCCCGTACAAGTGGGTGCTCATCTGGTCCCATCTGCTCCGGGCCGCCTGCGTGCTCGGACTCATGTGGCTCGCGCTCACCGGCTCGGCGCTGTGGCTCATCTTCCTCGTCCTGTTCGCGCTCGAGCTGGTCGGTGGCGCGTCGACGGCGTCCAACATGGTGCTGCTCACCGACCTCTTCGAGGACCGTCACCTCTACGCTCGGGCCGTCGGCCTCGCGGCGATGTCCGAGCAGTTCAACCAGGCGCTCGGACTGGCCGTCGGTGGCGGGCTCATCGCGCTTGTCGGTCCGGAGACGGGCCTGCTCTTCGACCTGCTCACCTTCGTCGTCGCCGCGCTGGTCATCCTCTTCGTCGTGCCGCTGCGAGCCGTCTCCGGCGATCGCGGACGCGGCCTGCGCGGCTTCATCCATGACCTCTCCACGGCTGCCGGCGACCTGACCCGGCACCCCGTCCTGGCGCGGCTCGTGACGCTGAGCGCCGTCGCGAGCCTGGGCATCGCTGCGCCCGAGGCGCTCGCCATCCCGATCGCGGGTCGCAACGGCTGGGGCGGCGTGCTCATGGCGGCCCCCATCGTCGGTGCCATCGTGGGGATCGTCGTCATCGGACGACGTGACGTGCACCAGCAGAACCGGTCGATCGTGCCCCTGGCGCTGTTGATGCCCCTGCCGTTGCTCCTGACGGCGCTGGCGCCCTCGACGTGGGTCGTCGCGTTCCTCTTCTTCGCCTCGGGCACGCTCCAGGCGTTCATGGTGCCCCTGCAGGCGACCTTCGCCCTAGTCACCGAGCCGGCCCTGCGTGGCCGGATCTTCAGCCTCGCCGGGGGCGTCTCCATCGCGGCCGCGGGCGTGTCGTTCCTGGCCGCCGGCTGGCTCGGCCAGCACACGAGCCCGCACGTGGGCGTCGCCGTCTGCGCTGCTGCCAGCCTGGTGCTCATCGCGGCCATCGCCGCCAGCTGGCCCCACCAACGGGTGCGCACGGCGGTGGACCACGCCTACGCGACGACGTCCTCCCACGCGGCCTGAGCGAGACCGCCGAAGGTTCAGGGCGAGGCGGAGCGGCGACCTCCGGCCTCCGGTGCGCCGGCGGCACGGCCCTCGCGACGGTGTCGCCCGCGCAGGTCGAGAGCGCTCGCGAGCAGGGCCCCGGCCACGAGAGCGGCTGCCACGCGCAGCGCAGCGGACGCGTCGAGTCCCGCGCCGGCAGCAACGCCGGAGTAGAAGACCGCACCGACGAGCGCGATCCCGGCAGCCGTGCCGATGCGTTGACCCGTCTGGAGGAGCCCTCCGGCGGTGCCGGCCCGCTCGACGGGGACCTTGGCGACGGTCAGGGTGATGTTGGGTGAGATGACGAGGCCGCTGCCGATGCCGGCGACGAGCAGGGGGCCGGCGAGCCACCAGCCGAGCGACGAGTCGTGGACGGTGGCCAGGACCACATCGACGGCGGTGATGCCCACGAGCACGATGACGAGCCCGCCGGTGACCAGCGACCGTTCGAACCGGTTGACGAGGCGTCCGCCGATCGCGGAGGTGACCGCCGATCCTGCCGCGAACGGGGTCACCGCCAGACCGGCGAGCAGCGGCGTGTAGCCGAGGCGTTCCTGGAAGAAGATCGTCAGCACGAAGAAGATGCCGGTGAATCCGGCGAAGTAGATGGTGCCGACCGCGGCGCCCGAGGCGTAGCCCGGGACCCGGAAGAGGGCCAGGTCGACGAGGGGGCTCCGACCTCGCCGGGTGTAGGAGCGCTCCCACCCGAAGAAGGCGCCGAGGAAGGCCAGCCCGACGACCGCGACCCACCACGGCACGCCCGCGCCACCGCGACCCGTCTCGACGACGGGCAGCAGGATGCCGAGCACGCCGGCGCCGAGCAGCACCACACCGACGGGGTCGGCGTCGATCCGGCGGCTGTGGTCGCGGACGGGCGGGGCGGGCAGCCACCGCATCGCGAGCACGACGGCGGCCACGGCGATGGGGAGGTTGACGAAGAAGATCCACCGCCAACCGCTCTGCTCGCCCAGCCCGTCGAGGATGACCCCACCGACGACGGGACCCACCGCCGTGGAGATCCCGATCGTGGCACCGAGCAGGCCGAAGGCGCGTCCGCGTTCAGGGCCGCGGAAGAGCTGCTGGATCAGGCCCGATACCTGCGGGTTGAGGATCCCGCCCGCGGCCCCCTGGACGAGCCTGGCCACGACGAGCAGCGCGCTGGTGGGTGCCAGACCACAGCCGAGGCTGGCGAGGCCGAAGAGCACGACACCGACGACGAAGACGGTGCGCCGGCCCAGGACGTCTCCGATGCGCCCCGAGGGCACGAGAGTCAGGCCGAAGGCCAGGGCGTACCCGGACACGACCCACTGCAGGTCGCTCGGCGTGGCGTCCACGCCCTTCTGGATCGACGGGAGGGCGACGTTGACGATGCTGACGTCGAGCAGCGTCATGAAACCGGCCACGAGGCATACCCACAGCGCCTTCCAGCGGCGCGGGTCGGGGCTCTGCGGCCCGCCGTCGTCCGGGACGGACGGTCGTGCAGCCTGTGGCGTGGCGCGTGGTGTGGACCGGTCGACGGGGTCGTCGGTGGGATGCTCCGTGCCGGCGCGGTCCCCGGTCACGATCCGAGGATCCCGGTCGTCGCGTCGTCGCGCCGGCCCTCGAAGAAGTGCTCCAGCACGCGGGCGAAGGGGTCGGCCTCGACCGAGTCGCCCGCGGCACGCTCGAAGAGCGTCATCGACGAGCGAAGCTTGACTGCGTCCACGGTGCCGAGCACGTGGACCGCATCCTCGGTCTCGAGGGCGTCGAGGGCCTCGGCGCACTCGCGCAGCCGGGGTCCGAGGACCGGGTGGCGCAGGTAGGCGCGTGCCTCGGAGAGCCCGGACACGGCATACCGCTGGGCCGTCTCGCTGCGGCCGAGGCCGGCGACCTGCGGGAACACGAACCACATCCAGTGCCCGCGCTTGGAACCCGCCCGCAGCTCGGCCAGGGCGGAGGTGTACGTGCCCGCGGAGTCCTGGGCGCGCACGAACCGTTCGAGGTCGGGGACGTTCTCGGTCATGGTCCAGTCGTACCCGACGCGGGAGCGTGAGGGACGGTCCGCTCGCGCATCGAGGAAACGCGCGGCGCCGTCCGGGTGCGTCGCACCCGGACGGCCGGGAAAGGTGGTCGGTCCTGCAGTTCACGTCACTTGAGGACGACGACCTTGTGCATCCCCATGATCGCGTGCGGCATACCGGTCACGTCGTCGGCCACGAAACACTGCATCACGTACGTGCCCGGGGGCATGTCGTAGGTCAGCGTCGCATGGGTGCCCGCAGACAGGACGTCGAGCCCGAAGGTCGGCCCGTCCAACGCGAACGGCGGCGGGGTCATCACTCCGGAGTCGTAGTACGCCTGGATCTCCTTGTCGGTCGTCCCCTTCTTGACCGGCGAGAACTGCGCGATGTGGATCGTGTCAGCGACGTTGCGGAAGGTGACGCTGCCCTTGGCCGGCAGGTGGCTCGGACCCACGAAGCGATCTGCCGAGGTGAGCCAGACGGTCGGCGTGTGCCATCCCGAGCCGTCCTCGCCGGTCGAGCTGTCCCGCCCGCTGTCGCGCACGACGAATTTCGTCAGGGCGGGGTCGGGCGGTCCGGACGGTCCCATGGACCCGAAGAAGTTCCCGAGGTCCATCAGGTAGTAGGTGCCGGGACGCAGGTCCACCCGGACTGAGATCGGGTAGCCCTTCTGGACGTCGGCCAAGCCGGTCGCGCTGATGTCCCGGTTGAGCCCTCGGGTGCCTTTGGCGGCAGTCGCCGGGTCCGACGAGAACTCGTTGGCGAGGTCAGCCTTGAACGTGTTGACGGTGGCCTTCCCCAGGAGGCGGAAGAGGGTGATCTGGCTCCCGCCGGGACCGGAGTTCGTGGTGGACTCACGGAAGGAGACTGGACCTTCGTCGACGCGCCAGCGGCTGAGCGACACGTGGGAACCGTCCCCGGTGACCCAGACCGTGGTGACGTGCGGGTGATCGGCTTGGTTGGCCGAGGCGCTCCCGGCGGCGGCCACCGGCACAGCCGCGGCCAGCGCGAGGGCGGCAAGAGTGGAAACGAGTCTTCTCACGACATACCCCTCTGGCAAGAACGGTCCCGGCCTGCCCGGGGCCGTCTCTTAGCGTGAACCGACCTGAGCCTGCCCGGATCCACCGTTTGGCGTATGCCACGTCCGCCGATCCGGGGCATCGCGGACTTCCGGGGTCTGACGTCGCCCGGCCCTCGGCATCGCGTGGCTGGACGCCGACCACTGTGCCCCCACTGCCGTTGCGCTGGTGACCGGTGACCATGGGGATGGCTGCAGGGACGCTCATGGGATCATGCTCGCTGTGACCTGCCTGCCCCGTCGGCGACGGGGCCCCGCAGGTGAGAGCATCCGAGACCGCGGTCTCGTCGCCACCCATTCGTTGCTCAGCACGAGCGCTCGGTTCGAGTGCTCAGAACGAGAAGGATCATCATGACCTCGCAGTCGATCACCCCAACCGGCCGCCCAGCGCCTTCCCAGGCCCATGCCCACGCGGACCGCTCGTCGGTCAGCTCGTGTCCCGGGGGTGGCCTGTGAGCGCGGGCGGCGGCCGCCGGCAGCAGTCCCGTGGCCGGGGGCGCGGCTCTCGACGGTCCCAGGACCTGCCCGCACTGGCCCGCGACGGGCTGCGGATCGTTCCGCTGGGGGGCCTGGGTGAGATCGGCCGCAACATGACGGTCTTCGAGCACGCCGGCCGGCTGCTCGTCGTCGACTGCGGCGTCCTCTTTCCCGAGGAGCACCAGCCGGGCGTCGACGTGATCCTGCCGGACTTCTCCTGGATCCGCGACCGTCTCGACAAGATCGACGCCATCGTGCTCACGCACGGCCACGAGGACCACATCGGCGGCGTGCCCTACCTGCTGCGCGAGCGGCCGGACATCCCCGTCGTCGGCTCTCGTCTCACGCTCGCCTTCCTCGAAGCGAAGCTCCAGGAGCACCGCATCACCCCCGTCACCGTGCGGGTGAGCGAGGACGACCGGCGCACGTTCGGGCCCTTCGACTGCGAGTTCGTCGCCGTCAACCACTCGATCCCCGACGGGCTCGCCGTTGCGATCCGTACTGCCGCGGGCCTCGTGCTGCACACCGGTGACTTCAAGATGGACCAGTTCCCGCTCGACGGCCGGGTGACCGACCTGCGCGCCTTCGCGCGGCTCGGGGAGGAGGGCGTCGACCTCTTCCTCACCGACTCGACGAACGCAGAGGTCCCTGGCTTCACCGTCTCCGAGGGCGAGCTGTCCCCAGCGATCGAGGCCGTGTTCCGGACGACACCCGGTCGGGTCATCGTGTCGAGCTTCGCCAGCCACGTGCACCGCATCCAGCAGGTGCTCGACGCGGCCCGCGACCACGGGCGGAAGGTTGCCTTCGTCGGCCGCTCGATGGTGCGCAACATGGCCATCGCAGCCGACCTCGGCTACCTCACCATCCCCAAGGGCCTGGTCGTCGACCTCAAGCAGCTCGAGCGGCTGCCCGCGGACCAGATCACCCTGATCTGCACCGGGTCACAGGGGGAGCCGCTCGCCGCGCTGTCGCGGATGGCGAGGCGCGACCACCCCATCCGCGTCACCGAGGGCGACACGGTGCTGCTCGCCAGCTCTCTCATCCCCGGCAACGAGAACGCGATCTACCGCGTCATCAACGAGCTCACCCGCTGGGGCGCCAACGTCGTCCACAAGGGCAACGCCAAGGTCCATGTCTCCGGTCACGCCAGCGCCGGCGAGCTTGCCTACTGCTACAACATCGTCCAGCCCTCCAGCGTGCTCCCCGTCCACGGGGAGTGGCGCCACCTGCGGGCCAACGCCGACATCGCCATCCGCACCGGCGTCGAGCCCAAGCGGGCGCTCATCGGCCACGACGGCGCCGTGATCGACCTCGTCGACGGCCAGGCGACCATCGTCGGCACCGTCCCGGCCGGGCTCGTCTACGTCGACGCCATGAGCGTCGGTGGAGCGACGGAGGAGTCGCTGCACGTGCGCCGGACCCTCGCCGAGGAGGGCGTCATCACCATCGTCTGCATCGTCGACCCGGACACGGGCAAGCTCACCGAGGAGCCCGACTACCTCGTCCACGGGTTCGAGCACGAGCCCGGTGACTTCGCCAAGGCCACGCCGGCGATCCAGAAGGCACTGACCACCGCGACCAAGGAGGGCATCGAGGACATCGAGCAGGTGGAGGAGGTCGTGCGCCAGGCGATGTCCACCTGGGTGCACCGGAACGCTCGACGAAGCCCCCTCATCATCCCCGTCATCGTCGACGCCTGAGCACCCGCGGCAACCAGCGAGGCCCTGACCACATCTCTGTAGGTCAGGGCCTCGCTGCAGAGCCCAGGCCCGTGTCGACGGCCGGCGGTGCGGTTGAACGGTCTTCCACCAGGGCTGGTCCGTGTGCCGGCGACGTGGTTGATGACGACGTTGACTGATGCACCATCTGAGTCTGTATGCGTGCCGGTCGACGGCTCCACTCAGGCCTGCAGGGTGGCTAGTGCCTCGAAGTTCTCATACAGCGCGGCCTCTCCGTGCTTCTCGCGCAGCTTCAGGGCGGCCGGCCCGACGCGGGACCACAGCCCGGACACCCAGAGCCAGTCCAGCACAAGGTCAGTGTCCAAGAGGCCGTTCTTCGTGAGCGTCCCGATGGTCTCGCCCCAGTTGAGGATCCGGGACACCAAGACGTCATCGGTCGTCGCCGTTACCGGGTCGAAGTCGTCTGCCCACACCGCGTGCTGGGCCTCCTCGATCCCCATCGTGGAACCCCACTGCGCCACTTGCACAAGCAGCGCGCCGTCTTCGCGATTTGCCACGTGACCCTCCCTGGTCCAGGCGCTTCTGTGGACAGCCACGCTACTCTCGGGTCCGTCGCCTGGCCCGGCTTTGTCAAGCGCAGACTGTGCGCCGGAGGGACCGCCGCCGCAGCCCTCGTCGTCGTCGCACTCAAGCAGCTGAGACATCACTCGCCGGAAGTCGGCGCCGACGCTGACTGTGGGCGGACGCAGACGAGTCCGCCCGCGCTGCCGTTGCAGTGATGCTGGCAGCACGAGCGGACTCGCTGGATTCCCCATCTTGAGGACCAGGTGCGGACTAGAAGGCCAACGTCGTGGCCTTTCGACAGGTAAAGGACTCGTCCTGCTCAGATGTCGCTGGGCTTCTCGTTCGACATCTGACTCCGCTTCGATCCATCAGATGTCGAAGTACATCTCGAACTCGTGCGGGTGCGGACGGAAGCGGATCGGGTCCACCTCGTTCTTGCGCTTGTACTCGATCCAGGCCTCGATGAGGTCCTGCGTGAAGACGTCGCCCTCGAGGAGGTAGTCGTGGTCGGCCTCGAGGGCGTTGAGCACCTCGGGAAGCGAGCCGGGCACCTGCTCGATCGCGGCGTGCTCCTCGGGCGGCAGCTCGTAGAGGTCCTTGTCGACCGGCTCGGGGGGCTCGATGCGGTTCTTGATGCCGTCCAGACCCGCCATGAGCTGCGCGGCGAAGCACAGGTACGGGTTGGCCGACGGGTCGGGGACGCGGAACTCGATGCGCTTGGCCTTGGCCGACGTGCCGGTGATCGGGATGCGCACGCACGCCGAACGGTTCCGGGCGGAGTAGACCAGGTTGACCGGGGCCTCGTAGCCGGGGACCAGGCGGTGGTAGGAGTTCACCGTCGGGTTGGTGAAGGCGAGTAGCGACGGGGCGTGCTTGAGCAGGCCGCCGATGTACCAGCGCGCGAGGTCGGACAGGCCGCCGTAGCCGCGCTCGTCGTAGAAGAGCGGCTCGCCGTCCTTCCAGAGCGACTGGTGCGTGTGCATGCCCGAGCCGTTGTCACCGAAGAGCGGCTTCGGCATGAAGGTCGCGGTGTGACCCTGCTTCCACGCCGAGTTCTTGACGACGTACTTGAACTTCATGAGGTCGTCGCCGGAGTGCAGCAGCGTGTTGAAGCGGTAGTTGATCTCCATCTGGCCCGCGGTGCCGACCTCGTGGTGGCTGCGCTCGACGTTGAGACCGACCTCCTTGAGCTCGAGGCAGATCTTGTCGCGGAAGTCGGCGAAGTGGTCGACGGGGGAGACTGGGAAGTAGCCGCCCTTGTAGCGGGTCTTGTAGCCCTTGTTGCCGCCCTCCTCCTCGCGACCGGTGTTCCACGCGGCCTCGACGGAGTCGATGAAGTAGTAGCCGGCGTTCTGCTTCGTCTCGAAGCGCACGTCGTCGAAGACGTAGAACTCGGCCTCTGCGCCGAAGTAGGCGGTGTCGGCGATCCCGGTGGACTTGAGGTACTCCTCGGCCTTGCTCGCGATGTTGCGCGGGTCGCGGCTGTAGCGCTCGTCCGTGAAGGGGTCGAGGATCGAGAAGTTCATGACCAGCGTCTTCTCGACGCGGTACGGGTCGATGAACGCGGTGGCGGGGTCGGGCACGAGCTTCATGTCCGACTCGTGGATCGCCTGGAAGCCGCGGATCGAGGACCCGTCGAACATCTGCCCGACGGTGAAGAAGTCCTCGTCGACCGACTCAGCCGGCACGTTGAAGTGCTGCATGACACCGGGCAGATCGCAGAACCGAATGTCGACGAACTTGACGTCCTCGTCCTTGATGAACGTGAGGACCTCGTCAGCTGAGCTGAACATCCAACCTCCTGATGTGGGGCGAGGTCGTCCTCCGGTCGTGGTCTGGCGAGCACCACGGATCGAGGGACGGCCTCGTGCTGTCGTCGACGACACTACCGACTGGCGATTTCTCGGCCATGACCCGCATGTTTCGCGGGTGTTACGGATGGGCAGGCCCGGTCAAAGAGCCCGGACCAGGTCTCGTTACGCTGGTGCCGTGGTGGACCGCAAGGACTTCGGCTCATGGCTCCAGGGCCCCCGAGAGCGTACGAGCGCCGATGGGCAGTACCGCGGGCGCGACCTGGGGTTGCCGCCGCGAGGACCCGGGTCGGTGGCCGGCTTCGGGATCCGCGTCGTCGGCGTGCTCATCGACTGGGGGATCGCGTCCGTCATCGCGCGAGGCCTCTTCGGCGTGCCGCTGCCGTTCTCGCAGCCGCCGGCGTCGGGGAGCCAGGGCTTCGTGGTGCTCGCCGTCTTCGGGGTCATGCACCTGCTGCTCGTGGGCACGGTCGGCTTCACCATCGGCCACCGGATCATGGGCCTGCAGGTCCGCTCGCTCGGCGGCAGCGGTCGCGTCCTCCCGCTCCAGGCCCTGACGCGCACCCTGCTGCTCTGCGCCTTCATCCCCGCCGTCGTCTGGGACCGCGACGGTCGAGGCCTCCACGACAAGGTGCCGGGCACCGTCATCGTCCGCACCCGCTGACCGTCGACAGAGCACTTCCCCCGAGCGCCCCAGCCAAGCGAAAGAGCAGTTCGTCCGTTCGGACGAACTGCTCTTTCGATTGCTGGGGAGCGTCAGCTCAGGTGCAGCTCAGGCGCGGCGTTCGGGCCGGTTCACTTGCCGCGCAGGGCCTTCCGGTCCATGCGGGCGCGCATCGGGTCGACGCCGGGCGGCAGGGGAGCGCGGAGGCCACCGAGCGCCTTGAGGCGCTTGTTGACCAGAGCCATCTCGTCCTTGGTGATCTGCGGCTTGAGGCGCTGGACCTTGCTCGCGAGCTTCGGCAGCGGGACCTCGTTCTCGCCCGACCCGACGCGCATCGTCGTGACCGGGACGCCGGGCGCGACGCGCTCGACGCGCTTCTTCTCGGCGGCGAGCAGCTTCTGGACGCGGGCCGTGGGGCCTTCCCCGACGAGGACGACACCGGGACGGCCCAGCGCGCGGTAGACCATGGCTGCGGAGTTGATGTCGCCGGGACGGGCGACGTCGGCGGCGACGGGCTCGCGATCGGTGTACCAGCCACGACGGATCGACGTCAGGGCAGCCCCGGCGGCGCCGGCCTGCCCCTCGATCTGGCTGTAGGCGGCCCGCTCGGCGCGCCGGCTCATGATGATCGTTGCGGCGAGGACGCCGAAGAGCACGCCGAAGATGCCGAAGATCCACGGCAGCTTCACGAGGAAGCCGATGACGAGCAACACCCCGAAGACGACGAGGAACGACAGCAGCATGAACCAGCCGATGACCGGGTCAGCTTCCTTGGAGACCCGGTAGACGTCACGGATCTGGGACAGCCGTCCCTGCTTCTTCTCCTGGGGCGCGCTGCTCGCGTCGCCGTCCTTGTTGCGTGCCATGGTGCTCAGGATACGGCGCTCTGGGCGCGGGCCACCAACGACGCCGCCTCCTGGCGGGCGGGCGACTCGGCGGCCTCTGCGAGGTGCGAGAGGTGCGCGGGGATCTCGCGTCCCCACTTGCGCATCGCGGTGGCCCAGAGGCGGCCCGCGCGGTACGACGAGCGCACGAGCGGTCCGGCCATGACGCCCTTGAAGCCCATCTCCTCGGCGACCTCGGACCAGTGCACGAACTCCTCGGGCTTGACCCATCGGTCGATGGGGTGGTGCAGCTTCGAGGGACGGAGGTACTGCGTGATCGTGAGGATGTCGCAGCCGGCGTCGTGCAGGTCGCGGATGGCCTCCTCGATCTCGGTGTCGGTCTCGCCCATGCCGAGGATGAGGTTGGACTTGGTGACCAGCTCCGCCTCACGCGCCATGGTCAGCACGGCGAGCGACTTCTCGTAGGTGAACGCCGGACGGATGCGCTTGAAGATCCGCGGCACGGTCTCGAGGTTGTGGGCGAAGACCTCGGGCCGTGCGTCGAAGACCTGGCCGACGAGCTCGGGCTTGGCACCGAAGTCCGGCGGGAGGATCTCGACGCCCGTGTTGGGGTTGAGCAGGTGGATCTGGCGGATCGTCTCCGCGTACAGCCCGGCGGCGCCGTCGGGCTGGTCGTCGCGCGCGACGCCGGTCACGGTCGAGTAGCGCAGCCCCATCCGGGCCACGGACTCGGCCACGCGGCGCGGCTCGTCGAGGTCGAGGGACGTGGGGCGCCCCGTCGCGATGTCGCAGAAGTCGCAGCGCCGGGTGCAGACGTCACCACCGATGAGGAAGGTGGCCTCCTTGTCCTCCCAGCACTCGAAGATGTTGGGGCAACCGGCCTCCTGGCACACCGTGTGCAGGCCCTCGGACTTCACCATCGAGTGCAGAGCGGTGTACTCCGGCCCCATCTTGGCGGTCGTGCGGATCCAGGACGGTTTGCGTTCGATGGGGGTCTCGGCGTTGCGCGCCTCGACGCGCAGCAGACGACGGCCGTCGGGAACGACAGACACACGGGCTCCTTGGTGGGTTGGACTGCTCAGCACAGGTTACGCCCACCCGCCCACAAGGCTGGACAGCCGGGATGTGTCCACACGCCAGCGGACGGCATACGACCACAGACGTATGCCGTCCGCCCGGGACGCGTGGGTCAGCCGACGTCGCGGCGGCGGAAGACGGCCAGAGCGGCGGCGACGCCGACGACGGAGAGCACGAGCAGGTAGACCCAACCGTGGGTGTAGGCGAGCGACATCGACCGCCCCTGGCAGCCGTCGGGACCGCACGACTCCACGAAGTACGTGGCGCCCTTGCCCACGAAGGCGTCGACGTTGAGACGCACGAGCCACGGCTGCAGCGCTCCGCCCTGCACGCCGTTGGCGATGAACCCCTCGACGAGCACGGCATACCCCGCGACGATCCCGATGACGCCGGCGGTGGCGCGCGCGAGCAGCCCCAGCACGGCGCCCCCGAGCCCGCCGAGGGCGATGACGACCACCACCCGCAGCAGTGCCAGTGACAGGGGGTCGTCGGGGGTCGCGGCTGCCTCGGGGAGGTTGAGCGAGGCTTCGGGACGGTTGAGCGTCGTGACGACGAAGGCGCCGAGCGCCGCGAGGCCGACGGCAACGGCGCCGAGGCCGAGACCTCCGAGGGCGGCGACGACCAGCTTCGAGGCCGCCACGCGCAGCCGCTGCGGGCAGAACGTCAGCCACGTCCCCATGGCGCCCGAGGCGAACTCGGCCGCGACGAAGCTCGCCCCGAGGAGGAAGGCGAGGAAGCCGAAGAGGTAGACGCCGTCCCGCGCGATGCTGCGGGTCATCTCGGTGCGGGAGGTGTTGACGAGCCCGAACTGCGAGAGGGTCGGCGGTCGGTTCATCTGGTCGCAGCCCAGGTCGGCGCTCGGGTCGCTCGCCCGGGCCTGCGCCTGCTGCTTGCGGCAGTCGTCGAGCTGCGCCTGGCGCTCGGCCGCCGGCATGGCGTCGAGCTGCTGCTTCATGTCGGTGACCATCCGGTTGTAGTCGGCGACGCGCTGGGCGATGGTCGCCGGCCGGCTGTCCTGGAACGCCGTGAAGGAGGCGAAGCCGACGAAGAGCACGATCGCGACGAGGACCATGCGGGCGAGCCGGCGCCACCAGAGGCGGCGCAGCTCGACACCGACGAGCCCGGTGAACGTCGTGCCGCGCGGCCGCATCGCGGGGGAGGTGCGCCGGTCGTCGCGGACGAGGGCGTGCTGGCTCATGCCGCACCTCCCGTCGCGAGGCCGCCGGCTTCTCGGTCGGCCGCCGAGCCGAGCCCCTCGTCGGCGGTGAGCGCGAGGAAGACGGCCTCGAGGTCCGCGCGGAGCGGCGCCAGCTCGCTGACGTAGAGGCCGTGGCCGGCGAGCGCGCGGGTGACTGCCGACGGGTCTGTGGCGGCGACGATGAGGTGCTCGCCGTCGCGCTGCACGCCGAACCCGTCACCCTCGAGGATCGTGGCCGCGCGCTCGGGGGACGCGACCCCCACCCGCACCTGGGCGGTGGACGTGCTGCCGAGGATGTCGCTGACGCTCCCCTCGGCGAGCAGGGATCCGTGCCCGATGATCGACGCGGTGTCGGCCACCTGCTCCACCTCGCTCAGCAGGTGGGAGCTGACGAGCACGGTCTTGCCCTGGGCCCCCAGGGACCTCATCGTGTCGCGCACCTCGCGGATGCCGGCGGGGTCGAGCCCGTTGGTCGGCTCGTCGAAGATGAGCAGGTCGGGGTCTTTGAGCAGCGTCGCCGCGATGGCCAGGCGCTGCTTCATGCCGAGCGAGTAGCCCGCGAAACGGTCGCGGCCACGGTCCCCGAGGTGGGTGGCCTCGAGTACCTCGTCGACCCGGGGGAGCGGGGTGCCGATGGCGTCGGCGAGCAGTCGCAGGTTCTGGCGGCCGGTGAAGGAGGGGAAGAACTTCGGCGCCTCGACGATGGCGCCCACGCGGTCGACGACCTTCGGCAGGTGTCGTGGCACCGTCTGCCCGAGCACCTCCGCGGTGCCGGAGTCGGGCCGCACGAGCCCCAGCAGCATCCGGATCGTCGTCGTCTTGCCCGACCCGTTGGGGCCGAGGAAGCCGTGGACACCCCCCAGGGGCACCGTCATGGACAGGCCCTGAACCGCGACCCGGCGGCGGCCTCGACTGAGATAGGTCTTGCGCAGGCTGCTGGTGCGGACGGCGACGTCCATCGATCTCCCCCTGAGAGTCGGCTGTGAGGCACACCCTAGGGGTCGGAGGTGACGCTGTCAGGTCAGGACGCGCCGGTTCGGCTGGAGCGTCGGGAGGATGTCGGCCAGGTGCTTCTCGACGTGCGGGATCACCTCGGTGACGGGCACGTCGCGACCGAGCTCGAACGACAGGGAGGTGACGCCGGCGCCGACGATGCCGCACGGGATGATGACCTCACCCCACGACAGGTCGGGGTTGCAGTTGAGCGCGAAGCCGTGCATCGCGACTTGGCGGCTGACGCGGATGCCGATGGCGCCGATCTTGCGCCGCGGTCCGCGGTCGTCCGCCGCGATCCACGTGCCGCTCTCGCCCTCGACCCGACCGGCCTCGACGCCGAAGTCCGCGCAGACCCGGATCATCATCTCCTCGATGTGCCGGACGTAGCCGACGACGTCGATCGGCGCCGGGAGGCGGACGATGGGGTAGCCGGTGATCTGTCCCGGTCCGTGCCAGGTGATCTTCCCGCCGCGGTCGACGTCGATGACCGGCGTGCCGTCGGTGGGGCGCTCCTGCGGCTCGGTGCGCTTGCCCGCGGTGTAGACCGCGCGGTGCTCGAGGAGGTAGACGGTGTCGGGCTCCTCGCCCGCGACGACCTTCGCGTGGGTGTCGCGCTGGACCTGCCAGGCCTGCTCGTAGTCGACGAAGTCGGGATCGAGGCCCAGGTGGACGAAACGCATGCGGTCACCCTACGCCGGGCGGCATACGATGCCGATGTGCCTGCCACCGACCCGTCCTCGTCCACCCCGCTGCGCGTCGGACTCGTCGGCTACGGCTCCGCGGGCCGCGGCATCCACGCCCCGCTCCTCGTCCGGGCCGGTCTTACCGTGGCCGCCGTGTCGACCTCGAACGCGGCCCGCGCCGACGAGGTCCGCGCCGACCTCCCCGGTGCAGAGGTGGTGCCCGACCTCGAGGCGCTCCTCGGCGTCGACGGTCTCGACCTCGTCGTGCTCGCGTCGCCCAGCGGTGTGCACGCCGACCAGGCGGAGCGGGTCATCGAGGCGGGTCTGCCGCTCGTCGTGGACAAGCCCCTCGCCCTCGACGCGAGTCGCGCCCTCGACGTGCTCGACCAGGCGGCGCACCAGGGGGTCCCCCTGACGGTCTTCAACAACCGGCGGTTCGACCCGGAGCTGGCCGCCCTGCGGATCGTGCGCGACCAGGAGCTCGTCGGCGAGATCTGGCGTGCCGAATACCGTTGGGACCGTTGGCGTCCCGTGCCCAAGCAGCGCTGGCGCGAGCAGGCGCCCGCCGAGGAGGGTGGTGGCCTGCTCCTCGACCTGCACACCCACCTCGTCGACCAGGCCGTGCTGCTGCACGGCGAGGTCGAGTCGGTGTATGCCGAGGTCGACTCGCGCACGACCGTCGCCGAGGACGACACCTTCCTGGCGTGCCGGCACACCTCCGGCGTCGTCAGCCACGTCGTGTCGAGCTCGGTCAACGGCGCCCCCGGGCCGCGCGCCCGCGTCAACGGATCAGCCGGGTCGTTCGTCATCGGGCGACAGTTCGACGACGTCAGCGCGTTCACGGAGTTCGAGAACGACGGCGACGCCGTCGGCTGGATCGTCCGCGGCGACGAGCGCGAGCCCGGTCCCGTGGTGACCGACGCCGACCAGGCGAGCTTCTACCGCGCGGTGGCCGCCGCTCTCGTCTCGGCGGACCCGCAGTCGACGATGCCCGTCGACCCGAGGGACGCGGTCCACGTGCTCGCTGTCGTCGACGCCGCGCGGATCAGTGCCCGCGACCGTCGCGTCGTCGAGGTCGTGACGCCCGGACAGACCCCCTAGCTCGTTCGCGACCCTGCTCCTGCCTGCGTATGCCGTGTGGCGCCACCCCCTGTCACCTGCGTCGTCCTCGCGGCTCGGGACCGTGCCCGGGCGTTCTCGTGCCTGTGGATGACCGGCTCGTGGTGGCCGTCGGGCTGCTTGCATGAGGGGATGACCGACAACGAGCCACCGCGGGACCCGCGGTCTCCGGCACGGCCCGAGATCCCGGGGCACCGTGTCGAGGCCGTGATCGGGACCGGTTCCTCGGCCGTGGTGTGGTCGGGCACCGATGCGTCCGGGCGGCGCGTGGCGATCAAGGTGCCTCACCGGGGCCGCGACGAGATCGACCGGCACCAGGCGATCGCCGAGCAGCAGGTCCTGCTCGCCGTGCAGCACGACCATCTCGTGCCCTTGCGGTCGGTGGTCCCGCTCGCCGACGGCCGCGAGGCGCTGGTCTTCGATCTCGTCCGAGGAGCACAGCTCGTCGGCATGGTGCGCAGCCGCGGTCATCTGCGGCCGGGTGAGGTGGTCACCGTGCTCACCCCCGTGTGCGAGGCCGTCGCCCACCTGCACGCGGCGGGAGGTCTGCACGCCGACATCTCGCCCGCCAACATCACGGTGACCCCCGACGGGCGCCCCGTGCTGCTCGACCTCGGGGCCGCGCGCGTGGCGGGGCGTGAGCCCGGTGCCGTGCACGGCACACCGGGGTTCGTCGCCCCCGAGGTTCGCCTTGGGTCCGAGCCGAACGAGCCCGCCGACGTCTATGCCCTCGGTGCTGTCGCCTGGTTCTGCCTGACCGGCAACGGCGCACCCGACACCATGATCCGCCTCGACCACGAGACGGTCGTCAGCCATGTCGGAGCCGGCCTCGCCGACGTCGTCGCTGCGGCCATCGACCCCGAGCCCGGGCTCCGGCCCGGTGCTGCCGAGCTCGCCCGGCTCTTCTACGACGCGGTCCAGCCCGAACCGGTGGAGGTCGTGGTCGGCTCGGACGAGGCCTCGGCCCTGACCCACCGGCTCCGCGCAGACGCCGGTCGTGACCCCCGCGTCATCCAGCCTCCACGGCGGCGCTGGCCCCGACGGCTCGTCGTCTCGGCCGTCGTCGCGGCTCCGCTGCTGGCCGCAGCCGGCTGGGCGCTGGCGGCACGCGGGCCAGACGTGCGCCCCGTCGCAACCCCAACGGCACCTGTCGCAACCCCACCAGCCCCGGTCCCCACCCGGACGGCAACCGGCCCGGGGGCACCGCCCACACCCGTCGCACCGCCACCCGCGCTACCCGCGCCGAGCGCTGACGGCCGCGTGCTCCGCGACGCGACGAGTCCGGCGGCGCGGACCCAGGAGCTCCTGCAGGCCCTCAGCGACCGCCGCGCCGCCGCGCTGGTCGCTCGGGATCAGGCTGCGCTGGCGGACGTCCACGCACCTGGCTCGCCGAGCCTCGCCAGCGACCGGACCCTCGTCGCAGGGCTCGTGGGCGCGCGCATCCGGTGGGAGGGGCTCCGGCTCGAGGTGGCCGAGGCCCTGTTCGTGTCCGGCTCGCCCTCGGAGGCGGTGGTGCGTGCCCGGGTGGACTGGACGGCATACGTCGTCGTCACGTCCACGGGCGCCCGTCTCGACAGGGCCGCCGACGTGGGGCGTCGGCTCGACTTCCGCATCGTGCGTGGAGCACAGGGGTGGCGGATCAGCGCGATCAGCGCCGCACCAGCCACCTGACCGCGCCCTCGAGGTCGGGGTGCTCGAAGGTGAACCCGGAGGCCAGCAGCGCCTCGGGCTCGACCCGTTGGCTGGCGATGACGTAGTCGGCGAACTCGCCGATGACGGCACGCAACGCGAAGTGGGGCGCCGGGACGAACGCCGGACGAGACAGCGCGGAGCCGATGGCCGACGCGATCTGCCGCTGGCGGGCGGATCCCGGCGCGGCGAGGTTGAACGGTCCGACGAGCTCAGGGCGGTCGATGAGGTGCAGGATGGCCCGCACCTCGTCGACCAGGGTGATCCACGGCCACCACTCGCGGCCCGACGCCATCGGGCCGCCGAGGCCCAGCCGGCCGAGCAGCACCACCTGTTCGAACGCGCCGCCGTGTTGGGCCATGACGAGACCGGTGCGGGCGAACGCCACGGGGAGCCCGGCGTCGACGGCCGGCTGCGCCGCGCCCTCCCAGCGCACGACGACACCCGAGAGGTAGTCCTGGCCCGGCGCGCTCGTCTCCGTGAGGTGCTCCTCGCCGCGGTCGCCGTAGTAGCCGACCGCGGAGGCGTTGACGAGACGGATGGCCACGCCGGTGCGGTCACGGTGCGCGACCAAGGCCTGCGCGACCGTGCCGGTGGCGTCGGTGCGCGACCGCTCGACCTCACGCTTGTGCTCGGCGTTCCAGCGGCGGTCACCGATGCCGACACCGGCGAGGTTGACGACCGCGTCGACCCCGTCCAGCGCCGTTTCGTCGAGGCGCCCACGGGCGGGGTCCCACTGGACCTCGTCCGGGGCGGCGGGGGAGTGACGCACGAGGCGGAGGACCTCGTCACCCCGCTCTGCGAGCGCACGACGAAGCGCGCCGCCGATCAGACCGGACGAGCCGGTGATGGCGACGCGCTTCGTCATGGCGTGCTCCTCATGCGGTGGATCTCAGGCCTCGAACTGGCCCTCTTCGAGCCGGGCCTTCATCGTGCCGAGGAAGCGAGCGGCGTCCGCCCCGTCGACGATGCGGTGGTCGTAGGACAGCGCGAGGTACATCATCGAGCGGATCGCGATGGTCTCGCCGCCGTCGGCGTCGGTGACGACGACGGGGCGCTTGACGATCGCGCCGGTGCCGAGGATGGCCACCTGCGGCTGGTTGATGATCGGCGTGTCGAACAGCGCGCCACGACTACCGGTGTTGGTGATCGTGAAGGTGCCGCCGGCGAGGTCGTCAGGCGTGATCTTGTTGCTGCGCGTGCGCGCGGCGACGTCGGCGATCGCACGGGCGAGGCCGGCGATGTTGAGGTCGCCGGCGTTCTTGACGACCGGGACGATGAGTCCCTTCTCGGTGTCGACCGCGATCGAGAGGTTCTCGCTGCCGTGGTAGACGACCTCGTCGCCCTCGATGCTCGCGTTGACCATCGGGTGCGCCTTGAGGGCCTCGGTGGCGGCGAGCGCGAGGAAGGGCAGGAAGCTGAGCTTGGTGCCCTCGCGGGCCTCGAAGTCGCTCTTCACCTTGGCCCGCAGGCGCGCCACCCTGGTCAGGTCGACCTCGACGACGGTGGTCAGCTGGGCGGAGACCTGCAGCGACTCGACCATGCGCGTGGCGATGACCTTGCGCAGCCTGGTCATCTTCTCCCGGGTGCCACGCTTCGGCGAGACCGACGCCGTCGCACTCGGTGCGGCAGACGCGGCAGGGGCCGCCGGAGCGGCGGAGGCGGCCGGCTGTGCAGCCGGGGCCGGCTCGGCCGGGGCCTTGGCAGCCTCGGCCGCGTCGAGCACGTCCTGCTTGCGGATGCGGCCGCCCACCCCGGTTCCGGTGATGTCGGAGAGGTCGACACCGTGCTGGTTCGCGAGCTTGCGCACGAGCGGCGTGACATAGGCCGCGGCGTCGTCGCGTGACGGTGCCGCGGCGGCCGGTGCGGTCGCCTCGGGGGACTGCTGGGCCGGGGGGCGCTCGGCGTCGGCCGGCTTGCCGGCGGCCTCCTGGGTCGCCTCCTCCGACGTCTCCTGTGCGGGGGCCTTGGGAGCCGCCGGAGCCGCCGGAGCCGCCGGAGCCGCCGGAGCCTCGGCGACGGGCGCCTTCTGGGGCTCGGGCTCAGGTTCGGGCTCGGGGGCCTTCTCGGGCTCGGGCGCGGATGCTGCTGCGGGAGCGCTGCCACCGATGACGGCCAGGTCGGCGCCGACCGGCACCGTGTCGTCCTCCTGGACGAGGATCTTGGTCAGGGTGCCGGCGACCGGCGACGGGATCTCGGTGTCGACCTTGTCGGTCGAGACCTCGAGGAGAGGCTCGTCGACGGCGACCTCGTCGCCCTCGGACTTCAGCCAGCGCGTGACGGTGCCCTCGGTGACCGACTCACCGAGAGCGGGCATCGTGACGGTCTGGCCCTCGCCGCCGGAGGAGGAGGATGCGGCCGCCTGCGGCTGCTCGGCCTGCTGGGCCTCGGGCTCGCTCGTCGCCGCCTGCGGCTCCTGCTCGGTGCTCGGTGCCTCGGGCGCCGGGGCAGCCGCCGCCTCGGGGGCCTGCTCGGGCTCCGGCTGCGCCTCGGCGGCCGGGGTCTCGCCACCGGAGGCCGGCGCGCTGCCGTCTCCGATGACGGCGAGGTCGGCGCCGACGGGGACGGTGTCGTCCTCCTGGGCGAGGATCTCCTGGAGGGTGCCCGCCACGGGGGAGGGGATCTCGGTGTCGACCTTGTCCGTCGAGACCTCGAGCAGCGGCTCGTCGACCTCGATGCGGTCACCGACGTTCTTCAGCCAGCGGGTGACGGTCCCCTCGGTGACTGACTCACCCAGGGCCGGCATGGTCACGCGTTCTGACATGACGTGTTTTCTCCTCTTCCCAGTTTCTGGCTCAAGCGTGTGCGTGCAGGGGCTTACCCGCCAAGGCCAAGTGTGCCTCGCCGAGAGCCTCGTTCTGTGTGGGGTGTGCGTGGATGAGACCGGCGACGTCCTCCGGGTGTGCCTCCCAGTTGACGATGAGCTGTGCCTCGCCGATCTGCTCACCCATCCGGGCACCGATCATGTGGACGCCGACGACGGGTCCGTCGACCTGGCGCACGAGCTTGACGAAGCCCTGGGTGCCGAGGATCTGGGACTTGCCGTTGCCGCCGAGGTTGTACTCGTACGTCGCGACGTCACCGTGCTTCTCGCGCGCCTGGGCCTCGGTCAGGCCGACGCTCGCGATCTCGGGGTCGCAGTACGTGACACGCGGGATGCCGCTCTCGACGATGGGTGCCGGTCCGAGACCGGCGATCTCCTCGGCGACGAAGATGCCCTGGGCGAAGCCGCGGTGCGCGAGCTGGAGGCCGGGGACGATGTCGCCGACGGCGTAGACCCCGTCGACGTTGGTGCGCAGGCGCTCGTCGGTGGGCACGAAGCCGCGGTCGACAATGACTCCGGCCTCCTCGTAGCCGAGCCCGTCGGTGACGGGCCCACGGCCGACGGCGACGAGCAGCAGGTCGGCCTCGATGGTCTCGCCCGACTCCAGGGACACGGTGACCACGTCGCCGTGCTGGCTCGCGCCGGCGAAGCGGACGCCGGTCTTGAACGAGATCTTGCGCTTGCGGAACGACCGTTCGAGCTGCTTGCTGATGGTCTCGTCCTCGGCGGCGACCAGTCGGGGCAGCGCCTCGACGATCGTCACCTCGGAGCCGAAGCTCCGGAAGACGGAGGCGAACTCGACGCCGATGACGCCGCCGCCCAGCACGACGACGCGCGCCGGCACGTGGTCGATGGCAAGGGCCTGCTCACTCGTCATGATGCGGCCGCCGATCTCGAGACCGGGCAACGACTTCGCGTAGCTGCCCGTCGCGAGCACGACGTTGCGCCCGGTGAGCCGGCGGTCACCCACGACCACGGTGTGCGGGCCGTCGAGGACGCCCGCGCCCTCGACGTAGTCGATGGTGGCAGCCTTGACGAGGCCCTGGAGACCCTTGTGCAGTCGGGAGACGACACCGTCCTTGTAGGCGTTGACGCCAGTCATGTCGACGGACTCGAAGGTCGTCTTGACCCCGAACTGCGCACCCTCACGCGCGACGTCGGCGACCTCGGCGGCGTGGAGCAGTGCCTTGGTGGGGATGCAGCCCTGGTGCAGGCACGTGCCCCCCAGCTTGCCCTTCTCGACGAGTGCCACCGAGAGCCCCAGCTCTGCCGACCGGAGGGCGCAGGCGTAGCCGCCCGACCCCCCACCGAGGATGACGACGTCGTAGTCGCTGGCGGCATCAGCCGACATGTGGATGTGCTCCTTCGGGGTGGATCGTCCGCTCCTGCCGTCGTGCGGCAGCCGAACGGGGGACGTGCGGGAGTACGCGCGAGTGAGCGTACGGCCGGTCGTGCAACAGCATCTTGTCATTGATCCTGTGAGACGGCACAGGCAGGTCGTCGCGCCCGCGCGTGCTGCGCCCGTGTGCACGCGGCGACCACGTACAGTGCCGACATGGGCTGGTTCTCACGACGCGGCGGCCGCAAGGGCGACACGCGTCCCGGCCGTTCTGACGGGCCGAAGATGGAGATCGACCGCAAGGCGGTCGAGCAGCACCTGCGGTCGTTCGTCGAGTCCCGTCTCGGGGTCGAGGCCTACGTCGAGCCCGCCACCAGCGTCACGCCGACGACGATCGTGCTCATCGCCTGGGACGGCGAGTGGACGCGCCGCGCGGTGGCCTCGCCCAGGGACGGGTTCGAGATCAGCCACAAGCTCGGCGTTCCCGTCTACGACGTCAACCAGACCGGCTACCCGAACCGGATGCGTGAGTGGAGCAAGCGCCGTCGGCAGGGGGACGCCTGACCGAGTGACACGCCCGCACGGCGACGTGGCGACGCGGCATACGGCCTCGTCGGCTCGCTTGTCGGTTGGGCGCAGAGGAAAGAGAGTGGACCGGGCCCCGGTTCGCTGACAGGGTGAAAGATGTTCAGTCCGTGCCGGATCCGGCGCCGCAGCACACAGGAGGTTCTCGAATGTCGAAGCAGGATGGCGCATCCAGCGGTCCGAGCGAGGAGATGAAGGCCAAGTTCCGGGCCGCCCTCGACAAGAAGCACGCGCACGGTGGCAAGGACGTCTCCGACGACCACGACCACTCCAAGGTGCACGGGGCGCACGGCCCCGCCAAGGCCCAGCAGATGTTCCGTCGCAAGTCCGGCGGCTGACCGACCCTGGTAGCCGAAGAGGCCACGTTCCCTGCGGAACGTGGCCTCTTCGCGCGAGACGAGCTGGAACGCCTCAGACGTAGGACTCGGCGAGCCCTACCAGGGTGCGCACGCCGAAGCCCGTGCCGCCCTTGGGCCAGTAGCCCGTCGGCGCCTTGTCGTTGAAGGCGGGCCCGGCGATGTCGAGGTGGCTCCACGGGATGCCCTCGCCGACGAACTCGGACAGGAAGATGCCGGCCGTCAGCATGCCGCCCTCGACGCCACCCTTGTGCGCCAGGTCGGCGTTGATGGACTCGAGGGCCGGACGCAGCTCCTGGGGCAGGGGCATCGGCCACATCGCCTCGCCCACCGCCGCCGCCGCCTCGAGCACCCGGGTGCGGAAGGCGTCGTCGTTGCCCATGACGGCCCCGGTGTTGGCGAGCGCGACGACCTGGGCGCCGGTCAGGGTCGCGATGTCGACGATCGCGTCGGGCTTGGTCTCCGACGCGAGGGCGATGCAGTCACCGAGCACCATGCGCCCCTCGGCGTCGGTGTTGAGCACCTCGACGGTCTTGCCGCCGCGCATCGTCACGACGTCGCTCGGGCGCTGCGCCGTCGAGCTCGGCATGTTCTCGGCCAGGCCGAGGTAGCCCGTGACGGCGATGGGCAGACCGAGCTCGGCGATGGCCAGGACGGCTCCTGCGACCGCGGCGGCCCCGGCCATGTCGCACTTCATCGTCAGCATGCCGTTCGCGGGCTTGATGCAGAGGCCGCCCGAGTCGAACGTGATGCCCTTGCCGACGAACGCGATGGACGCCTTGGCCCGGGCCGGGGCGTAGCTGAGGACGGCGATCCTCGGGTCGTTGGCCGAACCCTGGCCCACGCCCACGGTGCCTCCGAAGCCACCGGCCCGCAGCGCCTTCATGTCGTAGGACTTGAGCTTGACCTTGGTGCCCTTGACGCGGTCGGCGAGCGAGTCGACGAACGTCTCCGGGTAGAGCAGGTTCGGCGGGAGGTTGACGAGGTCGCGGGTGTACGCGACGGCCTCGCCGAGCGCCGCAGCACGCTTGACGGCCTTGCGCGAGGCTGCGTCGGCGGGACCGACGAGCGCGACCGAGGCGACGGCGTCGGTGCTCGTCGTGCCCGCCTTGGACACGGCATACGCCCCGAGGGCCACGCCCTCGGCCACGGCGGAGACGACCTCGACCGAGGTGCCCGGCACGATGACGGCGACCTTCTTCTTCTTGCTCAGGGAGCGGATCGCGCCGCCGATGCCCTTCCGGACGTCCTCCAGGGCGCCCGTTTCGCTGGAGAGGGCCCCGACACCGGCGAGCACGACGAGCTTCGCCGCGACGTCCGGCACGGCGGCGAGGGTCGTCACCTCGCCGACCTTGCCGGCCAGCTCGAGGTCTGCGATGACGGACTTGAGGTGTGACACCGACTTGCGAGGCAGGCCGTGGCCGGGCGCCAGCATCGCACCGCCTTCACCCGGCACGAGCGCCGCGACGAGGGCGTCGGCCGGGGTGTCGGCGGCCGAGCGGTTCGAGATGGTCAGGTTGGCCACGAGGGACTCCTTTGTCGAGGTGCTTGCGGGCGCACGAGTTCAGCGCGTCCCGAGGGTCCGGGGCGTCGCTCGAATGATAACGAGCGGCGGTGGCCGGACTGCCGAGCGGTAGGTTGGCGCCCATGACGACAGCGACGTCGGGGACGACCTCCCCGTTGACCTCACCCCTCCACGACCGCCACGTCGCCCTCGGCGCCAAGATGGCCGACTTCGGCGGCTGGGACATGCCGATCGAGTACCCCGGCGGCGGCGTCGTCGCCGAGCACACCGCGGTGCGTGAGCGCGTCGGCGTCTTCGACGTCAGCCACCTCGGCAAGGCCTCGGTGACCGGCCCGGGCGCCGCCGACTTCGTCAACGCCTGCCTGACCAACGACGTGCGGCGCATCCAGCCCGGGTCGGCGCAGTACACGCTGTGCTGCGACGAGTCGGGCGGCGTCGTCGACGACCTCATCGTCTACCTCAAGTCCGACGACGACGTCTTCCTCATCCCGAACGCCGCCAACACCGCCGAGGTCGTCCGCCGCCTGCAGGCCGCCGCGCCCGAGGGCATCACGGTCACGAACCGGCACCGCGACTACGGCGTCATCGCCGTCCAGGGCACGAAGAGCGACGAGGTGCTCGAGTCGCTCGGCCTGCCGACCGGCCACGACTACATGTCGTTCGTGGAGGCGGACTGGCAGGGCGTCCCCGTCATCGTGTGCCGCACCGGCTACACGGGGGAGCGCGGCTACGAGCTCGTCCCGCGCTGGGACGACGCCCCGGCCCTCTGGGACGCCCTCGTCGAGGCCGTGGCACGCTTCGACGGCAAGCCGTGCGGGCTCGGGGCCCGCGACACGCTGCGCACCGAGATGGGTTACCCGCTCCACGGCCAGGACCTCTCGCTGCAGATCTCGCCCGTGCAGGCCCGCGCCGGCTGGGCCGTCGGCTGGAAGAAGGAGACCTTCTGGGGCAAGCAGGCGCTCGAGGCGGAGCGAGCCAACCCGACGCGCCTCATGCGTGGCCTGCTCGTGACCGGTCGCGGCATCCCGCGCGCGCACTGCACCGTGTCGTTCCAGGGCTCCGCGGCGGGCGAGGTCACCTCGGGCACGTTCTCGCCCACCCTCAAGCAGGGCATCGCGCTCGCGCTCCTCAACCCCGAGATCGCCGACGGCGAGACCGTGTCGATCGACGTGCGCGGTCGCGCCCTCGAGGCGACGGTTGTCAAGCCGCCCTTCGTCCAGGTGCAGGTCCGCGAGGGCTGACCCCGTGCCCTCGGTGGCGTATGCCGGGTGGTGCCCTGACGCTGCCACCCGCCAACCGTCGAGAGGCCACGTGTAGCCGCCCGCCTGCCAACCGTCGAGAGGCCACGTGTGGTCGCTTGGCAACCGTCGAGAGGCCACGTGTGGCCGCCTGCCAACCGTCGAGAGGCCACGTGCGGCCGCCTGCCAACCGTCGAGAGGCCACGTGCGGCCGCCTGCCACCGTCGAGAGGCCACGTGCGGCCGCCTGCCAACCGTCGAGAGGCCACGTGCGGCCGCCTGCCAACCGTCGAGAGGCCACCAAGTGCCGCTTGACGGCATTCGAGGCCATGACGGGCCGGCCGGTCATGGCCTCTCGACGAGGTTGGGGCGGCCACACGTGGCCTCTCGACGGTTGAGGAGGGGTCGTCAGGGGCGGTGCAGGGCCGTCACGGCGACGGTTGCCGTGACGAGGGCGGTGGCGAGGGCAACCTCGATGGCTGCTCCGAAGACGTCGCCCGTGACGCCGCCGAGGCGCCGCACGGCCTGGCGGCGGACCACCACGGCCGCCGCCGCCGCGGTGAGGACCACGGCGAGGCCGGCCAGAGCCGCCGCCCACCACGCGACACCGGGTCGGGAGAGCCAGGCGTTCACGACGGCGGCGCAGGCTCCGACGGCCACGACCAGCCCCACCAGGCTGGACCTGCCCACGGTCCCCGCCACGCCCTGGCCCAACCCCTCCCGGCGCGCGGGCGGTATGCCGTCGCGCGCACACACGGCGCAGGCGAGACGGCTGGCCACGAGGGCCACGACGGCCAGCGTCGTCCCGGTCGCACTGCCGAGCAGGACGGTCAGGCAGGCGGCGTCGAGCAGGAGGACGAGAACGAGGGCTGCCGCGCCGGCCGGTCCGGTGTCTCCACGCCGCATGACCTGGAGTGACCGCGCCGGGTCATGGCCCGACGTGAGCCCGTCGGCGAGGTCGGCGAGGCCGTCGAGGTGGAGGGCGCGGGACAGCAGTGCCGTAACGACGAGCGCCAGCACGGCGACGACCCCCGCGGGCGCCCACCCCGTCGTGGACAACGCGCCGAACGCGCTCCAGACGGCCGCCGCAGGCGCGCAGGTGAGCGGGGCGAGGAGCATGGCGCGGCCGAGGACCGCTCGGTCGACGCGGCCCGGTGGATCGACCGGTAGCGCCGTGAACGTGCCGACCGCGAGCCGCCAGGCGTCACGCATCGAGGGTCCTGGGCCTCGGCTCCCGGGGCACGACGGGCGCGTCACTGAGGTCGATGACGCGACCCGCGACGACAACGTGCACCCGAGCGGCCACACCGGCGACGAGGGCGTTGAGCCGGCCCAGCTCGTCCTGGAAGAGCCGTCCGGACGCCGTCGTGGGCACCAGCGACCACCCGACCTCGTTCGTGACGACCACGACGGGAACCGTTGCCGTGCAGAGTGACTCGACGAGCTGGGCGCCCTGACGAGCCACCGCCGCCGATGCGGAGTCAAGGTCGTCCCACCCGGCGTCGTCGACGACGGCGGTGATCCACGTCCCGAGGCAGTCGACGAGCACGGGCCCTCTGGCGCCGGCGATGACGCGCGGCACGTCCACCGTCTCGACGGTCAGCCAGGACTCGGGCCGGCGCCCGCGGTGCGCGTGCACGCGCCGGCTCCACTCCGGGTCGCTCGGGTCGGCCCGGCGCCCGGTCGCCACATAGGTGACGTCGGAGTGGTCCCGGAGCAGGTCCTCTGCGTGCCGGCTCTTGCCGCTGCGGACCGGGCCGGTGATCAGGGTCGTGCTCCGGGCCGCGCCGACGCCGGATGCACCGGTCGCGTCGATCGCGCCGCCGTCGGGTCGCCCGCTCACCGCGGGCGCTCCGCGTCGGGGAGCGACGTGCCAGGGCGGCCCTCCGCGACGGTCGCCGGCTGGAACACGACGGGGACCCCGAAGGCTGCTCGGCGGGCGCCGCGCCGGAAGACCCGCAGCAGCGCCGGGCCTGCGACCACGACGAGCACGGCGTTGAGCACGCCCCGGGGCAGGTCCCAGCCGAGCGACGTCGCCAGGTAGAAGAGGCCGTAGTGGGCGAGGTTCTCGCTCAGGGGAGCACCGGGGACGAAGCCCATGCCGCTGGGGGAGTTGGCGCCGAGGAACGGCCAGAACCAGAGGTTCATGACGAGCCCGAAGCCCAGTCCGGTCACGAGGGCGTATGCCGCGAGCACCCATCGCTCGGCGCGTCCTCCCGCTCGGGCCGGGAGCACGCCGGCGCCGAGGCCGATGCCGCCGGCGCAGATCATCTGGAACGGCAGCCAGGGACCGACCCCGCCGGTCAGCAGGGCACCGGTCGTGACGGCCAGCGCGCCGGAGACGAAGCCGACCCCGGGACCGAGGACGCGGCCCGCGACGATGACGACGAAGAACATCGGCTCGAGGCCCGCGGTGCCGGCGCTGAGCAGCCGCAGGCCGCCGCCGGCTGCTGCCGCCACCCCGAGGACCGCGATCGTCTTGGCGTCGAGGCGGCCGGCCGTGACCTCGGCGAGACAGACGACTGCGAGCAGCCCGAGGAGGACGGCGAAGAGCCACGGCGCGTCGTTGCCGTGGTCGCGGGCGAAGTCCCCTGTCACGAAGAAGGGCCAGGTGAAGGCCACGACCCCGACGACACCGACCGCGGCCACCGCCACGACGGCCGGCCACCGCAGCGGGATCACCCGACGGCCGGTCATGCGATTCTCGCGAGCGCACCGGCGACCTCGGCGACGGTGAGCCAGGTCTGGGGGAGCAGCACCTTGGTCACCTGCGGCGCGAAAGCGGGCGACGACGCGAGGACGTCGCGGGCGGGCCCGTCGGTGACGACCTCGCCGTCGGCGAGGATGACGACGCGATCGGCGACCTCGGCCGCCAGCTCGACGTCATGGGTGGCGAGGAGCACCGTCGTGCCCTGGGCCGCGAGTCCGGTGAGCACCTCTCCGAGGCGCTTCTTGGCGCCGTAGTCGAGGCCACGCGTGGGCTCGTCGAGCAGGAGCACCTCGGGCGACCCGGCGAGGATGACGGCGAGCGCGAGCTCGAGCCGCTGCCCCTCGGACAGGTCCCGTGGATGAACGGTGGGGTCGATCCCGCCGGAGATGCGGTCGAGCAGGGCGCGAGCCGTGCCGGGTCCCGCCGCGAAGTCCTCGTCGGCCGCTGCGCACTCTGCCGCGACCGAGTCGGCGTAGAGGAGCAGCTCGGGCTGCTGGGGCACGAGCCCGACGGTGCGCACCCGCTCCCGCGGCGGGCGGGCGTGCGGGTCGAGGCCCTGGGCGCCCACCCGCACTCGCCCGCCGACGAGCCGGTGCTGTGCCGCGATGGCGCCGAGCAGGGTCGACTTGCCGGCGCCGTTGCGGCCCATCAACGTCGTCACCGACCCGCGGGCCACGTCGAGGTCGACACCGTCGAGCACGACCCGGCCGCCGCGCGAGACCCGGACGCCGGAGAGCTGCACGGCGTCGCCGGGGCCGATGACGCGCAGGTCGGCCGCGGGGCGCGGCGTGCTGGCGCCGAGGGCATCGCGCAGGCCGGCCGCCTTGCGGCGGGCGTCACGGATCGACAGGGGGGTGGGCGACCACCCGACGAGGCGCGAGAGCCCCACGACGGGAGGGTAGATCTGCGAGCGCAGCATCGCCTCGGCGGGGTCGAGCAGATCGGACACGTGCCCGTCGTCGACGAGGACGACGCGGTCGGCGTGGTGGACGACCCGCTCGAGCCGGTGCTCGGCCAGCACGACCGTGACCCCGAGGTCGTGCACGATGCGATGGAGCGAGGCCAGGACCTCTTCTGCGGCAACGGGGTCCAGCGCCGATGTCGGCTCGTCGAGCACGAGCACCCGGGGTCCTGCGGCGAAGAGGGCGGCGATCGCGACACGCTGCTGCTGGCCACCCGAGAGGGTGCGCAGCGACCGCGCGCGCAGCGGCGTGAGGCCGAAGAGGTCGAGCGTCTCCTCGACGCGGCGGCGGATCGTCGTCGAGTCCAGGCCCATCGTCTCCATGCCGTAGGCGACCTCGTCCTCGACGACGTCCGTGACGAACGTCGACGACGGGTTCTGCTCGACGAGCCCGACCACGGTCGCGAGGTCGCGCGGGCGGTGCTCGGCGGTGTCGAGCCCGTCGACGGTGACCCGGCCCGTCAGCGTGCCGCCGCTGAAGTGCGGCACGAGCCCGTTGATGGTGCGCAGCAGGGTCGACTTGCCGCTGCCCGTGGGACCGACGACGAGGACGAGCTCGCCCTCGGGAACCGCGAGCGTGACGTCATGGAGGCTGGGGGCGGGGGCGCCGGCATACTGCACCGACACGTTCTCGAAGGTGATCACGAGGCGACCTCCCGGGGACGGGGTGTGAACCAGGCGGGCGACGCGGCGACGAGGGCGGCGAGCACCGCGAGCAGAGGGACGGCAGGCAGCTCGGCCCGCTGGCTGGGGACGAGGCCCTCCCAGCCGCGCGCCGAGGCGACGACGAGGACGGCGGCCGGCACGGCGCCGACGACGACCGTCATGGTCTCGGTCCACGTCCACCGGTCGCGGCGGTGACCCGACCGCGGGTCGCGCGAGGCGCCGACGACCAGGCTGGAGCCGGCGAGGAGGGCCCCGAGCACGAGCACCGGTAGTCCGAGCACGCCGCCGGCCGAGGAGTCGAGCAGGCCGTAGAGGCCGGCGAGCACGCCGACGAGGCCGGCGAGCGCGAGCCCCGTGGCGGCCCTCCGGCTCGTCGTGGTCGAGCGGACCGCGCGGCCGTAGCCCCGCGACTCCATCGACGCGGCCAGTCCCAGCGACCGCTCGAACGCGGTCTCGACCACGGGCACCGTGAGACGGGCCATCTCGCGCAGCCCCCGACCGTCGCGGCCGCGGAGCGTGCCAGCGGCCCGCACGTCCCGGGCGTCGGTCAGCAGCTGAGGGGCGAACGTGAGTCCGACCACGACGGCCGTCCCCACGTCGTAGAGCGTGGCGGGCAGGTAGCGCAACAGCCGACGCGGGCTCGCGAGCGCGTTGGCCGCACCGAGGCAGGCGAGGACCGCGGCGAGGCGCAGGGCGTCGTAGGCGGCATACAGCAGCGACTCGAGCGTCACGGTGCCACCGATGCGGATGCTCGCGGCCCAGTCGGGCAGCGGCACGCTCGGCAGCGTCACGACGACCGTCTCACCGACGATCCCGTTGCCGAGCAGCGCGGTCATGACGATGCGGAAGGCGACGAGAACGGCGCCGATGACGAGGAAGGCCGGCAGCGGGTTGACCGTCGCCGGGTCATGGCGTTCGCTGACGACGAGGACGCAGACGCCGATGACGAGGAGCAGCAGCACCGGGTTGGTCGTGCGAGATGCCGCCGTGGCCAGCCCCACACCCCACAGCCACCAGGCTGCGGGGTGCTGGAGGCGGGCCTTGAGCGGGAGCCGCGTCACGGTGGTCGGGGCTCCTCAGCCGTCCTGCCGGGCGCGCGAACGCGAGCGCACGAGCAGGTAGGCGATGAGGGCGAGCAGGACGAGGCCCGCGATGACGTATGCCGCCACGCTGCCACCCGACGTGCCCGAGGTCTGCGCTGCGGCGACGTCGGTCCCCGTGGCCGGGGTCGTCGCGGACGCGGAGGGGGTGGCTGTCGGCGCGGCGACGGTCACCGGCTGGTCGGCGGCCTTCGCCTCCGGGCTGACCTCCTTGACGGCGCCGCCGCAGTCGCTCGTCGGGTAGCCGGCGACGCCGCAGACCAGTCCCTTCTCGGTGCGGACGTCACCGGCCCTGGCCAGCACGGCCGCGCTCGTGGCGTCCGTGGCGACGACGGCACACAGGGCCTTCGGCTCGGGCGGGGTCGCGCCGTCGGCGGCATCCGCCGGGCGCCCGAAGTCGACGACGAGACCGACGCGCTTCTTGCCGGCCTCGGCAGGGGTCGATCCGCAGACCTGGTCGAAGGTGAGGACGGCGCGGGGGTAGCGGGTGGACGACTCATCCGCGACGGCGAAACGCCAGCCGTCGACGGCGCCGTCCTTGGGGACCGTCTGGTCCGGGCCCTTCTGCGCGTAGGCCCAGGTGCCGCCGGTGAGCTGGTAGAAGCCCCAGTAGCGGTAGGCCGCGGCGTGAGCCGGCGCGAGGGTCAGGGCGGACAGGCAGGCCGCGACGACGGCGGCGAGCACGACCCGAACGGGTGCGCCACTGGATGCGCGACTGGGGGAGCGACGAACGTGGGACATGGTTTCCTCCTCGCGGTGGGACACCATGTCGGGTCGCTGGCTGGAGCCGGCCCGGCGGGGTGACTCCGGTCCGCATTCCACGACAGACTGACAAAAGGAGCCGGGAGGACGCGGGTTTTCCGACTGGTCACCCACGCCGGCTGGCGGCGGAGGTGGTGTCACGGTTGCGGGTCAGCGCCGGAGTCACACCGGCTTGCCCCATCGTCCTTCGGTAGGCGAACCGTTGCACGCGGGGTTGCCGCCCGTCAAACGGGCCGCCGTCTAGGGTGTCGGCATGAGCGCTGACTGGTCCTGGCTGTTCCTCGACGCCCACGGCAACCCGATGGAGGGGGAGGGCCTGGCTACGACCGGCTTCCCCACCCAGAGCGACGCCGAGAGCTACCTCGGCGAGTCGTGGCGCGAGCTGCTCGACGCGGGCGTCGAGGCGGTCACGCTGCGCGAGCACGACGCCGTCGTCTACGGCCCGATGAGCCTGCGGGCGGCGGAGTGAGCGCGCCCTCGGGCGGTCGCGGCTCGTCCGACCCGGTCCTGTCGCCCGGGCTCGAGCGGGACCTGCTGGCCCGGGTCGTCACGGCCCAACGGTCGTGGCGCTCGCCCGGGGTCAGCGTCGGCGTCGTGCGCGACGGACACCTCGCCTGGTCGGCACACGTCGGCTCGGCCCGCCTCGGAGTCGACGCCACGCCGGCGACCGACGACACCCAGTTCATGATCGGCTCGGTGACGAAGACGTTCACGGCGCTCGCGGTCATGTCGCTGCGTGACGAGGGACTGCTCTCGCTCGACGACACGCTCGAGACGTACCTCCCGGCCACCAAGCATGCGCGAGTTCCGTTGCGACAGATGCTCGCCCACGCCTCTGGCCTCCAGCGCGAGCCCGTCGGCAACATCTGGGAGACCTTGGTGGCACCTGAGCGCGAGGAGTTCCTCGCCGGTGTCGAGGACGCCGAGCAGGTGCTCCCGGCCCACCACGCCTTCCACTACTCGAACCTCGCCTACGCCCTGCTCGGCCAGGTCGTCGAGCGTGTGACCGGCCAGGACTGGGAGCGGGTCGTCCGCGAGCGCGTCCTGGACCCGCTCGGGATGACGCGCACCGGGCTGGCACCCGCCGACGACCGCGCCGTGGGCTACCAGGTCGACCCCTACGCCGGGACCGCGAGCGAGGAACCACTCTTCAGCCTCGGCGCGACGGCCCCGGTCGGCGGGCTGTGGTCGACGGTGGCCGACCTGGCGCGCTACGCCGCCTACGTGGCACGCCCCGATGACCGCGTCGTGCGGCCCGAGACCGTCGAGGAGATGTGCCGGCCCATCATCATGACCGACGTCGACAGCTGGAGCGGCGCCTACGGGCTCGGCTTCGGCATGGGCCGCCGCGGGGACCGGGTCTACGTCGGGCACGGCGGCGCGATGCCGGGCTTCCTGACGGGCCTGCGGGTGCGTCGCACGGACGGCGTCGGCGCCGTCGTCTTCGCCAACGCCACGTCCGGGGCGCTGACGCTCGCCCTTGCCACCGACCTCGTCGAGGCCGTGGTCGACGCCGAGCCGTCCCTGCCCGCCCCGTGGACACCCGAGACCGAGCAGCCGGGCCTCACCGAGCTGCTCGGCCTGTGGTGGTCCGAGGGGTCGCCGATCACGTTCTTCGTCCGGGACGGCGCGCTGTGGTCGCGGCTCGCCGACGACGAACCGCTCTCCGAGACGCGGTATGCCGCTGAAGGCACGGACCGCTTCCGGGCGGCCGCGGGCCGCGAGCGCGGGGAGCTCCTCGAGGTCGTGCGCGCGACGGACGGGTCGGTCGACAAGCTCTACTTCGCGACGTATGCCGTCACGCGGGCGCCGCTCGCGTTCGCCGAGCTGCAGCACTGACGGTCTGGGAGACCGCGGGACCGGGCAGGGCTGTGGCTCAGGCCGGGTGCTCGCCGCGGCCGACCTGCGGCTTCGGCATGCGGGTGCGGCGCATCTGGAAGGCGCGCATGATGGCGTACCACGCGTCACCCTTCTGGGCCCCGCCGAACTTGTCCTCGACCTTGCGACGCGTGCGGCGCCACATCAGCAGGGCGTCGACGATGGCCACGAGGATCAGGCCGTAGACGAGCACGAAGACGAGCAGCAGGGCCCAGTTCGTGCGGACGAAACTGAGCAGCAGCACGATGAGCATGATCGGAAGCATGAACTCGCCGATGTTCCAGCGGGCGTCGACCGTGTCGCGGATGAAGCGGCGGCGGGGACCCTTGTCGCGGACCGGGAGGTACCTCTCGTCCCCGGTCGCCATGCCGGCCCGCTGCTTGGCCATCGCCTCACGGCGGGCCGCCTTGTCCTGGGCGCCGGCCGCCTTGCGGTCGGTGACGATGAGCGGACGCTTGTTGAGGGCCTCCTGCTCGCGCCGCTTCGGGGTGGGGCGGTTCTTCGCACCTGGGCGCGCCGACTCGTCCGTCGTCGTCGGGGCGAGCTCGTCGTTGAGGGTCTTCTTGCGTCCGAACACGAAGACACTCTAAGCCGAACCCGGCCCGAGCCCTGCATCGCGCCCGAGGGGCTACTTGATGACGAGCGTGCCCTTCTCGCCCGCCGCATAGTGCCCCGGGAAGGTGCACAGGTAGGTGTAGGTGCCCGGTGCGGCGGTGAAGGTGATCGTGTTGCTCTGCCCGCCCTCGATGAGTCGGGTGTGCGCGACGATGGCCGGGTCGTCGACGTTCAACCAGTCCTTGTCGTCACCGGCCGCCTTGCTGCTGGCGATCACCTCGGCCTCCTGACCGGGTTTGACCAGCACCCAGTTGTGGCCGACCTCGTCCTTGGAGTCGGTGTGGTTGACGAACTTCAGCTTGATCTTGGAGCCCGCCGGCTCTGCGAGCGTCACCTTGTCGTAGTGGAACTCCTTGGCTCCGCTCGCAGAGCCGACCTCCACCGTGATCGTGCCGGCGGTGACCGGCTTGGTGGCACCCGGGTCCTGCGTCGCCGTGCCGACCTCGTCCGGGTCCGGACGGGTCGACGTCATCGAGGACGCGACTGTCGCGGTCCCGCCCGTCGAGGCCGCGGAGGGCGCCGCCGCCGGGTCCGCGGCTCCGCTGCAGGCCGTCAGCAGGACGCTGCAGGCCGCGATGCCCGTCATCAGTTGAAGACGTCGTCGCGTCAGACTCGAACAGCTTGCAGTGGGCATCTGGGCTTCCTCTCCTTGGAAGGGCCGATGGAAACAGCGGCCTGCGCACGTCAGCGGAGTCAGCTCTCGTCCTGAGGCGCCTGGTCCTTGGCCCGTCGGCGGCGCACGATCGGGACGAGGGCAATCGCCATCAGGGCGACCGGTGTGCCGATCGCCACGGGGAGCACGCCCCCCGGGTTGCTCTTGGCGAAGGACTTCACGGTCAGGTGGATGCCAGAGCTGGAGACGGGTTGCGAGGTCGCGTTCGGGCCGGTGGGCTGGGGAAGGACGGTCATGTACACCATGTAGTCGCCCTCGAGAATCGCCTCGACCGTCCACGTCAGCTCACTGGTCTCACCCGGAGCCAGTGAGGCGACCTGCTGGGTCCGCTCCGGTGACCAGTCCTCAGGGTCGACCGGCTCACCCTTCCCGGTCTTCACGATGTTCATCGCGACGTTCATCGGCGGTGACGCTGCCGCACCCGCGTTCGTCACGACCGTGTTGAACTCCACCTCGTCGCCCGCACTGACCGTCTTGTATTCCAGGTCGACCGAGATCTGCAGCCCATGCACGGGAGCCGTGGCCACCGCCGCCTGTGCCCGCGTTGCCGGCGTCGCCACCAGGGCCAGCGTGGCACCGGCGACGAGAAGGACGCTCGCCACCCGCCCCGGTCTCGGGAGCCTGGACCGTGAGGCGTCACGGTCCAGGCGAAGCCGGGGCGCGGCATACAGGAAGAGCACGGCCACCACGCCGACGGCGGCGAAGATCGCGGCCAGCATGTAGGGCATCTTCTCCGCGACGGTCCGGTTGTTGACGAGCACCTTCTCCAGGAACTCGCTCGAGGCCTGGAGGGGGTTGAACTGCTGGATGAGGTAGCCCAGGTCACCCTTCTGGGCGCTGCCGGGCCACTGGGTCGGGATCAGGAAGACCAGGTAGACGACCAGGCTGGCAAACAGGCTGGCCCGGTTCGACTTGGCCCAGATGCTGACGAGCATCCCGAATCCCGTGAACGCGATGGCGAGGAGGCCACCGAGCAGGGCCCCGAGGAGCAGCCCCTCCTGCACGACGTTGTCCCCGTGTGCGAGGACGACGACGTACGGGATCGTCAGCAGGAACGTCACCGGCCACGGGGACATGGCGGCGAGGAACTTCCCGAACACGATCTGTCGCGGTTTCGCCGGAGTCAGCAGCAGCGGCTCCAGTGTCGCGCGCTCCCGTTCACCGCTGATGCTGTCCGCCCCGATGACCATCCCGACGAAGAGCCCGAAGGAGATGCCGCTGAGGATCGTCAGGAACGCCATCTCCACCGGCGGGATCAGGCTCAGGCTGCTCTCCAGCTCTCGAAGGGCCGAGGTCACGGACATCACGAGACTGAAGAGGATCAGCAGCAGCAGCACCCGCCCACCGGTCCACAGGTCGATGAACTCCCGTCTGAACACCAACCACCACACCGGCGCGGCGACCCCGTGGCGCTCCGCCACCTCGACCCGCTCACTGCGCTGCTGTACGACGCTCATGACAATGCCTCTCTGGCTGGTCCCTGATGCGTGTTCGTCGACCGAGACGCCGGCCGTGTCACTCCGCCGCGAGACGCACGCGCGGCGCAGAGTAGAGGAAGAGCACCCCGGTGATGAGGGCGGTCATCACGGCCGGGGCGACGAAGTAGACCCATGCCTCGCCGAGCGACCTGCCCTCGTCGACCACCTTGGTCAGCAGCTGGCTCGCGGACTCCAGGGGATCGATGGCCGACACGAGAACGCCACCGGATGAGTTGAGGAACTCCGTGGGGAGCTGTGCGGGGATGAGCAGGCCGGCATACACGAGCAGGCACACGAAGAGGCTGATCCTGCTGGAGTCGGACCAGATGCTCACGAGCATGCCGAACCCCACGAACGCGACGGCCAGCAGGCTGCCCAGCAACCCGCCCCAGAAGAGGGCGGTCCACACCACAGGGTCGCCGTGCGACAGGGTCGCCACGTAGGGCACCGACAGGAGGAACGCTGCCGGCCAGGCGGAGAGCGCTGCGAGGAACTTGCCCAGCACGATCTGCCGGTGGCCCGTCGGCGTGAGGAGCAGCGGTTCCAGCGTGGCCCGTTCCCGCTCGCCACTGATGCTCTCCGCGCCGATGACGAGACCGATGAACAGTCCGAAGGTGATGGTCGACGTGACTGCAACCACGACCGACGCCTTCATGGTGACCAGCTTCAGGTCGTTGTTCGTGGCCAGCAGATAGGCCGTGACCGACATCAGGATCGCGTAGAGCGTGAGGAACCTGAGGACGCGTCCACTCGCCCACATCTCCGAGGACTCCTGCTTGAAGATCAGCCACCACGGGGGGCTGCCTCGACCCGGCGGGGCCACGCTCCCGCTGCCGGGACGGCGGAGGTCCTGGCTCATCGGATCGCCTCTGCGGTCAGCCGGAGGAACACGTCCTCCAGCCGCCCCCCACCGGTGTCGAAGCCCAGGATGGGCACGTCCGCGCGGATGAGCGTCCCGAGAAGGTCGTTCCTGACCTGCGACTCCGTCGGATCGGACCCGTTGGAGGCATGGAGCTTCACGTCCAGCCACCCGGGCGACTCCTCGGCGAGCACTGCGCTCTCGACGCCGGGTAGCACCGCCAGGAGCGCCTGGGCGTTGGCGAGCGACGCGGGCGGGACACGGAGTCGCACGACGTGGTCGAGCTCCGGATGGGACTGCCCGACGACCTCGGCAACGGTGCCCTTGGCGACGACGACCCCGGCGTTCATGATCACGACGTCGTCGCAGACACCCTCGATCTCCGACAGGAGGTGGCTGCTGAGCACGACCCCCTTGTTCCGCTCCCTGGCAATCCTCTGCACCAGCCTCAGCAGCTCCCGCTGACCACGCGGGTCCAGCCCCAGGGTCGGTTCGTCGAGGAAGACGACGGCCGGGTCGTTGACGAGTGCCCGTGCGATGCCGAGCCGCTGCCGCATGCCGTGGCTGAAGGAGCCGATGCTCGAGTCCGCCCGGTTCTGCAGGCCCACGTCCTCGAGCAGGTTCGAGGCGATGCGTCGGGCCCCGACGGCCGGCCGGCCGTAGAGCTGTGCGAAGTAGGTCAGGTACCCGTGCGCTGTCATCTGCTTGGGGAATCCCAGCCCTTCGGGCAGGACGCCGATTCGGCGACGGATCGCCACCGGATGCTCCGAGCTGATGCCGTCGACGACGAAGCGACCGGATGACGGCCGGAGGATCGTGGTGAGGATCCGGATCGAGGTGGTCTTGCCGGCGCCGTTGGGACCCAGGAACCCGAGGACCCTGCCGGCGTTGAGTGAGAAGGTGAGGCCCTTCAGGGCCACTCTGTCTCCGTAGGTCTTTCGCAGATCCTCGGCCGCAAGTATCTCGGCCTGGCCCATCGCTCGCGAGTCCGGGACGTGGTTCATCCTGCCGACCTCCTGTCGGTGTGCACTGCGGCTGGGCGTCGTCGATCGAGTGCCTGCGACGGGCCGTCTGTAGCGCGGCCATCCACAAGCACACACCTCGGGGCTGAGGCCAAGACGACGCTCATACAACCAACCCCTGTAGTCGGCACCTGAGATTCACCTGAGAATCAGGGTATTCCTGTGGATGCGCCGACGAATCCAGAAGGCGCAGAGTCACGTTCACCCCGGTTTGGGCAGCTCGGCCCACGTCGGCGAGCACCGCGAGAACTCACTGGCCGTTGCCGGCCGTCACCGCAGCGGGACGAACAGGTACGGCCCGTGCTGGGTTGTCCGAGCCGCACCGGCCTCGAGGACCACGCGGGTCATCCGCCCGCGCACCGGGATCACCATGACCCCCTCGGGGGTCAGCTGGTCGACGAGGGTCTGCGGCAGCGTCTTGGCGTTGGCCGAGACGAGGATCCGGTCCCACGGCCCCTCTGCGGGCGCGCCGAGGACGCCCCGCTCGGCGACGCGGATCGAGGCATGGGGTGCACCGGCGCGGGAGAGGTTCTCGGCGCCCCAGGCGGCGAGCTCGGGCTCCAGCTCGACCCCTAGCACCGTGCCCGCCGGGCCGACGAGATGACCGAGCAGGGCCGTCGTCCATCCAGATCCGGAGCCGACGTCGAGCACGCGCTGGCCCGGCCGGACGTCGAGCAGAGTGAGCATGGTTGCGACGGTGCGTGGTTGGGAGTTGGTCTGGCCGTGGCCGATGGGGATCGGGCCGTCGAAGTCCGCACGCCAGCGCTCGGTGCGGGGGAGGAACCCCGCACGAGGCACTGCGGCGAGGGCCGCGCGCACCGCGTCGTCCATGTCTCCAGCCAAGCACGCGACGGTCCCGACGTCAGTGTCACGCGCCAGCCCGGGGAGTCGTCCTCAGGGAGTGCGGCGGGCGATGACGTGCAGGAGGGTGCCGAGCGCGCGGTACGGGTCGGTCATGCCGAGCCGTTGCTCGACCTCCAGCAGGACGTCCAGCTCGGCGCGCTCCGGTGCCGGCTCGTCGACAGGGACGTCGTCGCTGGCGACGCGGATGCCGTACCACGCGAAGATCTCGAGGCCCGCAGCCTCGCAGTCCCGCGTGAGCGAGGCGAGGGTGTCGGCACGGGCGTCGACGCCGATTTCGTTGTGGTAGCGGGGATCTCGGCCCTCTTCGCCCGCGAGCTGCACCTCGTCGAGCATCGCCAGGGCGGCCGCCCAGGCGTGACGCCGCGCCGGCCGCCACGCCATGGCGTCACCGTTCCGGGCCACGATCGACACGATGCCGGCCGGCGCCGCATGACGAGCGAGGGCGTCCACCGCGCTCCGGCTGTCAGGGAGATACATCAGCACGCCGTGGCACATGACGACGTCGTATGCCGTCGGCCCCGCGACGCCGGCCAGACCGTCGAGGTCGGTGGCCACGAGGTTCACGCGTCGAGCCTCGGCCGGCGTCAGACCGGTGGCAGCCTCCGCGAACGCGGCGCGCATGCGCTCGTCGGGCTCGACGGCCGTGATCGAGTGGCCGAGGCGGGCCAGTCTGAGCGCCTGCGTGCCCTGGCCCGCGCCGACGTCGAGGACGCGAAGCCGTCCACTCGGCAGGTGCGTGGCCAGCTGGCGGGTGACCATCTCCTGGCGCACGACGTTGCGCAGGTTGCCGAGCCGCTCGAGCCAGGGCCCCTGCCCGGCGACGAAGGTGTTGTCTCCCATCCCACGGAACCTACCCACGGAGGACGACAGTGCGTGGGTAGGGTCGGGCTCGTGACTGACGACGCCCTCACCCCTGACCAGATCCAGCAGATCCGCGACCGCGTGGCCGACCTCATGCCGCAGGTCCGGGCCGACCTCGAGAACCTCGTGCGCATCCCGAGCGTCTCGGCCTCGTCCTTCGACCAGAGCCAGGTGGCCCGCAGCGCCGACGCCGTGGCCGAGCTGCTCCGCCGCGAGGGCCTCGAGGTCGAGGTCGTCGTCGAGGGCGGCCGGCCCGCCGTCATCGGCCACCTCGCAGGTCCCGAGGGCGCTCCGACGGTGACGCTCTACGCGCACCACGACGTGCAGCCACCCGGCGACGAAACCGACTGGGACAGCTCGCCCTTCGAGCCCGAGGAGCGAGGTGGGCGCCTCTACGGACGTGGTGCCGCCGACGACAAGGCGGGAGTCATGGCGCACGTCGCTGCGCTCCGTGCCCACGCCGGCAACCTGCCGGTCGGCGTCACCGTCTTCGTCGAAGGGGAGGAGGAGTCCGGCTCGCCGTCGCTCGGGACCATCCTCGAGAAGCACGGCGACCGGCTGGCCGCCGACGCCATCGTCATCGCCGACTCCGGCAACTGGGACATCGGGACGCCTGCCCTCACGACGACACTTCGCGGCGGCATCCGCGTCGTCGTGAACGTCCAGACCCTCGATCACTCCGTGCACTCCGGCATGTTCGGCGGTGCAGCCCCGGACGCCGTGACCGCGCTCGTGCGCCTGCTCTCCTCGCTCCACGACGCCGACGGCAATGTGGCCGTGGCAGGCCTCGACGCGGGCGAGGCCGCCGACATCGACTACGACGAGAAGCGCTTCCGCGCCGAGTCAGGCCTGCTCGACGGTGTCTCGCTCATCGGGTCCGGGTCGATCCTCAGCCGACTGTGGAACAAGCCCTCGATCACGACCATCGGCATCGACGCGACGTCGATCGACAAGGCGTCGAACACCTTGTCCGCCAAGGCTGCCGCCAAGATCTCGGTCCGTCTCGCACCGACCCAGGACCCGCTCGTGGCCTTCGACCGGGTGCGTGAGCACCTCGAGGCCCACGCCCCGTGGGGGGCGCGCCTCACCGTCGAGCTCGAGGAGCACGGGTCCGGCTTCGCGGCCGACGCCGACGGCCCCGTCTACGACCAGGCGCGTGCGTCGTTCGCCGACGCGTGGGGCGCCGAACCGGTCGACATGGGCGTCGGTGGCTCGATCCCGTTCATCTCCGACTTCTCGGCGCGGTTCCCGAACGCGTCGATCATCGTCACGGGCGTCGAGGACCCTGACACGCGTGCGCACGGCGCCAACGAGTCGCTGCACCTCGCGGAGTTCGAGAAGGTCTGTGTGGCCGAGGCGGTCTTCCTCGCCCGCCTGGGAGCGCTGCCCAGAGGCTGACGCGCGTCGCCACCGGCCCGGCCCGCCTCGTCAGGAGGCGGGCTTGCCGGCGCCGCGGTAGCGCTGCTCGCGCAGCTCGAGGGCGTACGCGTCGACGTCGGGCATCCCGAGGTCGTGGGCCGCGGCGACCTCGGCCTCGATGTCGTAGGGCACGCGGACGAAGTTGACCGAGAAGCTCTGCGGCACAAGGGAGTCGCTCATGCCCTCGAGGATGCAGTAGGGCGCGGTGGGTCCGTCGAGGTGGTTGCCGACGGCTCCGGCGTTGAAGAGCAGCAGCCCTTCGTCGGCTTCGAGGTAGGCGCCGTGGATGTCGCCGTAGCCGACGACGTCGGGTGTCGTGCTCTCGGGCCACGCGTAGGACGGGTGACCGGGCAGGGCGGGGGCCCAGGGACCGGTGAAGTCGGTGTTGGTGAACATGCCGCGGAACTCGTCCATCGTGTGCTGCCAGCGCACCCGCACGAACTCGCTCGTCTGCGACGCGTGGAACAGGCGGATGCGCTTGCCGCTCATGACGAGGTCGTACGCGTTGGGCAGCGACACGAGCCAGGCGGCGTCCTCGTCGGTGAGCTCGTCGCGGGTCCACTGGCCGCCTTCGAAGCGCGGGACGTCGCCGCGTGCGACGAAGCCCTCCCAGTCGCCGATCAGTGAGTCCCAGTTCCCACGAACCGTGACCTCGCACGTGTCACGGGTGCGCTTGATCGCCTCGGCGCCACGGGGGCCCTTGCCGACGACGTCGCCGAGGTTGAGCACCCGGGTGATGCCGCGCGCCTCGATGTCGGCGAGGACCGCCTCGAGGGCCGTGACGTTGCCGTGGACGTCGGAGATGACGGCGATCCGGTCGAGCGGCAGCGCCACGGGCTCAGTCCTTGTGGGTCTTGCCGGGCAGTGCGAGCATCCGGTCGAGCGCGGCGCGGGCCTCGGCGGCAACGGTCGGGTCGACGCGGATCGGGTTGACGACACGCCCCTCGACGAGCGACTCGAGCGCCCACACCAGGTGCGGCAGGTCGATCCGGTTCATCGTCGAGCAGTAGCAGACGTTCTTCTCCAAGAAGGCGATCCGCTGCTCGGGGAACTGCTCGGCAAGTCGGCGCACGAGGTTGAGCTCGGTGCCGACGACCCACGACGTGCCGGCCGGGGCCGCGGCGATCGTCTGGATGATCTTCTCCGTCGACCCCACCTCGTCTGCCAGCTCGACGACGTCGTACTGGCACTCCGGGTGCACGATGACCTTGACACCCGGGATCTCTCGGCGCGCGGCCTCGACGGCGTCGACCGAGAAGCGGCCGTGCACCGAGCAGTGCCCGCGCCAGAGGATCATCCGCGCGTTCTCGAGCTGCGCCTGCGTCAGGCCGCCGTTCGGGCGGTGCGGGTCCCAGACGACGCAGTCGTCGAGGGAGAGGCCGAGCTCGCGCACGGCGGTGTTGCGGCCGAGGTGCTGGTCGGGCAGGAAGAGCACCTTGCCGGTGCCGCCGCCGTCCAGGCCGAGGCCGCCGACCTGGTCGAAGGCCCAGTCGAGGGCGGTGCGGGCGTTGGAGCTCGTGCAGATGGTGCCGCCGTGCCGACCGGTGAAGGCCTTGATCGCGGCGGAGGAGTTCATGTAGGTGACCGGGATCGTCCGGTCGGCGACGCCGGCGGCGGTCAGCTGGTCCCAGCAGTCCTCGACCTGCGCGATCGCCGCCATGTCGGCCATCGAGCAGCCCGCGGCGAGGTCGGGCAGGATGACGGTCTGCTCGTCGCTCGTCAGGATGTCGGCGGACTCCGCCATGAAGTGCACTCCGCAGAAGACGATGTGCGGCGCGTCGGGCCGGGCTGCGGCGTCGCGAGCGAGCTTGAACGAGTCGCCCGTCACGTCGGCGAACTCGATGACCTCGTCGCGCTGGTAGTGGTGCCCCAGGACGAAGACGCGGTCCCCTAGCGCGGCCTTGGCGGCGCGCGCGCGCTCGACGAGACCGGGGTCGGACGGCGCCGGCAGGTCGCCCGGGCACTCGACGCCGCGCTCGGTGTGCAGGTCGGTGCCCGTCCCCAGGACCAGCAGGGGGAGTGGTGCAGGTGCCGTCGTCATGCCCAGATCGTATGCCGGTCGCCGCGCTCCGAGCGCCACCGCCCGGCCGTGGCAGTGGCAGGATTCCGGACGTGCACGTGATCATCGCCCCCGACTGCTACACCGGTACCCTCACCGCCTCCCAGGCCGCGGCCGCGATGGCCGCGGGCTGGGGCCGGACGGCTCCGGGCGACCGCCTCACCTGCCTTCCACTATCGGACGGCGGCCCCGGCTTCGTCGACGTCCTCGCCGAGAACCTCGACGGCGAGGTGCACGGCGTGGTGACCACCGACCCGCTGGGGCGTGAGGTGCCGGGCACCATCCTGCTCACGACCGGGGCAGGCGGGCGCACGGCATACGTGGAGTCGGCCCAGGCGGCCGGGCTGCACCTGCTCGCCCCCGACGAGCGCGACCCGACGCGGACGACGACGACGGGTGTCGGCACCCTCGTCCTTGCGGCGCTCGACGCCGGTGCCCGGCGCGTCGTCATCGGTCTCGGCGGCTCCGGCACCAACGACGCCGGGGCGGGCCTGCTCGCCGCCCTCGGTGTGGGGCCGACGGCGCGACTCGGCCGAGGTGGACTGGCGCTGGGAGCGACGACCCCGGACGACGTCGCCGGCCTCGACGCCGCCCGCGACCGGCTCCGGGGCGTCGACCTCGTCATCGCGAGCGACGTCGACTCGCCCCTGCTGGGACTCAAGGGCGCCAGCGCCGTCTTCGGCCCCCAGAAGGGGGCCTCGGAGGAGGACGCGCAGCGGCTGGAGAACGCGCTGGGTCACTTCGCGAGCGTCGTGGCCCGCGTGCGCCCGCCTGCCCGGGACCTGCTCACGGGTGCCCTCCTCAAACCCGAGCGCGAGCCCGGGGCCGGCGCCGCCGGCGGTCTCGGCTATGCCCTGCACCTGCTCGGGGCCCGCCGGGTGTCGGGCGTCGAGGCCGTGCTCGACGCGGTCGGTTTCGTCGACCTCGTGGCCTCCGCCGACCTCGTGGTCACTGGAGAGGGCTCGTTCGACTGGCAGTCCCTGCGCGGCAAGGTCGTCGTGGGGGTCGCCGAGGCGGCCGCCCGCGTCGGTGTTCCCGTCATCGCGGTGCCGGGCCGGTCCCTGGTCGGGCGGCGGGAGGCGATGACGGCAGGCCTCTCGGGGGTGTATGCCGTTGCGGAGCGGCCCGACCAGGTCGCCGCCTCGCTGGCCGAGCCGGCTGCGCGCCTCGCCGACCGCACGGCCCGGGTGGCGCGGACGTGGTCCCCGACCGCGTCCTGACCCACCCACCGGGGCCGGATGCACCGTTCGGGCGGACGCGGTCGTATCCTTGGGAACGCCGGGAACACTTCCGGCCCGGCATGGGTTCTCTCCTTTGACCCATGTTCCACGACGTGAAGGACCAACACATGAGTGTCGAGACGAACGCATCTCCCGCCGAGGTTCAGACCGAGGCTCCCGCCCACGGTGTCGTCCTGACGGACGTCGCGGCGACGAAGGTCAAGAGCCTGCTCGAGCAGGAGGGTCGCGACGACCTCCGCCTCCGCGTCGGTGTCCAGCCCGGCGGCTGCTCCGGCCTGATCTACCAGCTCTACTTCGACGAGCGCAGCCTCGACGGTGACCTCGTCCGCGACTTCGACGGTGTCGAGGTCGTCGTCGACCGGATGAGCTCCCCGTACCTCGAGGGCGCCACGATCGACTTCGCCGACACCATCGAGAAGCAGGGCTTCACCATCGACAACCCCAACGCAGGCAGCAGCTGCGCCTGCGGCGACTCCTTCAGCTGAGCCGCACGACGCACTGACGCGAGGGCCCGACCGCCACGGTCGGGCCCTTCGTCGTCCCCGTCGGGTCGGTGTCGAGTCGGCGTCGGAGGCAGGCCGTGGACCGTACGCCGATGCCGGGTAGGTTCGTCCCGTGCAGATAGCCATCACCGGTTCCATCGCGACCGACCACCTCATGACCTTCGACGGACTCTTCGCCGACTCGCTCGTCGTCGAGCAGCTCGACAAGATCTCGCTGTCGTTCCTCACCTCGGACCTGCAGGTGCGCCGGGGTGGGGTGGCCGCCAACATCGCGTTCGGCATGGCCAACCTCGGCCAGCGGCCGCTGCTCGTCGGCGCGGTCGGTGAGGACTTCACCGACTACCGCAGCTGGCTCGAGCGCCACGGGGTCGACTGCGGGGGCGTGCACTACTCCGAGTCCCAGCACACCGCGCGCTTCATCTGCACGACCGACCGCGACATGGCCCAGATCGCCACCTTCTACGCCGGGGCCATGACCGAGGCCCGCGACATCGAGCTCGCGCCGGTCGCCCAGCGGGTCGGCGGTCTCGACCTCGTCGTCGTCGGGGCCAACGACCCCGAGGCCATGCTGCGCCACTCCGACGAGTGCCGGTCGCGAGGCATCCCGTTCGCAGCCGACCCCTCGCAGCAGCTCGCCTTCTGCGACGGGCCGACCATCGCGCGCCTCATCGACGGCGCCGAGTACCTCTTCACCAACGAGTACGAGAGCCACCTCGCCTGCCAGAAGACGGGCTGGACCGAGGACGAGCTCGCCGATCGGGTCCGCGTGCAGGTCAAGACGCGTGGCAAGGACGGCGTCACCGTCCGCGTCCGCGGAGAGGACCCTGTCGAGGTCGGCGTCGCCCGCGAGGTGCGCAAGGCGGACCCGACCGGGGTGGGCGATGCCTTCCGTGCCGGTTTCCTCACGGGTCTCGCGGTCGGCCTGTCCGTGCGTCGGTGCGCCGAGCTCGGTTCGATGCTCGCCACCTACGTCATCGAGACCGTGGGAACCCAGGAGTACGTCCTGGGCAAGGAGCGCTTCCTCGAGCGCCTCGCCGAGGCCTACGGTCCCGAGTCGGCCGCCGAGATCGGGCCCCACGTCACGTGCCCGCGGCCATGACGCCCTCACCGACCGGCCGCTGACGGCTGCCGCCCACCCGGATCCCGTCGTGCCCACGCCGCCGCCGCCCACGCCCTGGGACTTCGCCCTCGACCGCGTGCCGGCGGGCGAGGACCTCATCGGCATCGGCGCCGACCTCGATGTCTCGACCCTCTTCGAGGCGTACTCCGTGGGGGTGTTCCCGATGGGCATCGGCGACCACGGGTCCGAGCCGATCGGGTGGTGGTCACCGGACCCGCGCGGCATCCTGCGGCCCCGTGAGCTGAACGTGAGCCGGTCGCTGCGCAAGGCCGTGGCCCATTTCGAGGTGCGCGTCGACACCGACTTCCAGTCGGTCGTCGAGGCGTGTGCCGCGCCCGACCGGGAGGGCCGCTGGATCACACCGGAGATCGTCGACGCCTACCTGCGCCTGCACCGCGCGGGGTGGGCGCACTCGGTCGAGACGTGGCAGGACGGCGAGCTGGTCGGCGGCCTCTACGGCGTCGCGATCGGTGGCCTCTTCGCCGGCGAGTCGATGTTCCACCATGCCCGGGACGCGTCGAAGGTCGCCCTCGTCGGTCTCCGTGACCTGCTCATCACCGACGGCGACCCACGTCGGCTCGTCGACGTCCAGTGGCAGACGCCGCACCTGGCCACCCTGGGTGTGCGCGAGGTCCCGCGCGACGAGTACCTCGCGATCCTGCCGACCGTGCTCAGCGCGCCGCTTCCGGCGTGCTGGTCCTGACCACCTCGACGACGTATGCCGTGTGGTCGGCCTCCGCACGCGCCTCGACGAAGCGGTGGCCGCGCATCCGGCACCACGCGGGGACGTCGTGTGCGGCAGCGGGGTCCGTGGCGAGCAGGGTGACGACTCGCAGGCCCGGTCCCTCGCTCACGGCGCGAGCGAGCCGGATCACGGGCAGGGGGCAACGCTCGCCCCGGGCGTCCACGACGGCCTCGTCACCCGTGTCACCCGTGTCACCGGCGTCACCCACGGCGCCCCTCACAGGTCGCCGACCCCGAGCTGGTCGCGGACGCTCCGGACCGTCGGCGCGATCGCGGCAGCGAAGGCCGCGACGTCGTCGACAAGGCCGGGTGAGACCGCGGGCAGGGGGAGGGTGACGCGCACGTTCCCGTGCGTCAGGACCCCCATGGCGGCGAGAACGTGGCTGGGCTCGAGCGTGCTCGACGTGCAGGCCGACCCGCTCGCGACCGCGAAGCCCAGGGCGTCGAACGCCCCCACGACGGCCTCCCCGTCGACGTAGAGGCTCGAGAAGGTGACGACGTGGGGGAGTCGGTCGTCAGGATCGCCGACGACCTCGGTGTCGGGAACGACGGACGCGACAGCGCGGATGTCGTCGACGAGGGAGCGGGCCACCCGGTCGTCCTCGGGCCGCGTCGTCGCCGTCTGCTGCCAGGCCTCGGCAGCAGCCAGCGCGAGCGGCACCCAGGGGAGGACGTCGGTGCGACCGTGCTCGACGTCTGCGCGGGCGTCGGGCCACTGCCACCGCACCCCTTCGCGCACGACGAGGACGCCGAGAGGAGGACCGCCCCACGAGCGCGCATCGCCGACGAGGACGTCCCAGTCCGACGGCACGTCGTCGCGTCCCAGCGAGGCCATGGCGTCGACGACGAGGGGTATGCCGTGGGCACCGGCCGCGGCCCGGGCCTCGGCGAGGGGCTGGCGGGTGCCGACCTCACCGTTGGCGGCCTGCAGCACGGCCACGACGCTGCGCGGCACGGCCAGGGCGTCACGCCAGGCCTCGAGGTCGAGCCGGCCCGTCCCGTCGACGCGCACCTCCGCGAGCAGGGACGGGTCGTCGGCAGCCGCCGCGCGGGCCCGGCCGGGCACGAGGACCGCGGAGTGCTCCACCGCGGAGGCGACCGTGCGCGCCCCACGGCGGCGGGCGGCATACGCCACCCCGTCGACGGCCCGGGCCAGGGCGGCCGGGCCGCTGGGCAGGAAGCTCACCTCAGCGGGTCGCACGCCGAGGCCGGCCGCGATGACCTCCCGGGAGCGGTCGAGCAGCGCTCGTGCCCGACGGCCCTCCGTGTGGAGGGCGGCCGGGTCGGCCCAGCCCACCTCGACCGCGGCACGCAGGGTGTCCCGGGCGACGGGGTGCAGGGGGCCGGACGCCGCGTCGAGCAGGCGACGCGTCGCCGGCGCGAGGGGGGCTGCGGGGCGGCGCTGATGGTCGTCCGGGAGTCCGCCCGGGGGGCGCTGGGAGCCACCTGACGGGGGCGACGGGGCGGGTCCAACGTTCGTGCCCGGATCGTGACTGACCACTCCGCAACGTTAGCCGCCCCCTGCGGACACCGTGACAAGTGGGACGGTAGGGTTGCGCCGTGGGCCTCTGCTGCCCAGACGGTTTGACGCGAACACGTTGTATGCGCGCCCTGCGCGCCCACGTACGGAACGAAAGGTGCACCTGGTGCCTGAGCTCGAAGACACCCCAGCGGCGTCGCCGGCGGTGACGACGGTGGGGGGGGACACCGGGCGGCGACGCACGGGACTCCGCCTCGCCGGCATCGCTGCGCTCGCGGCCGTGGCCCTCAGCGGTTGCCAGGGACGGGTGTCCAACGGATACCTCCCGCCCGTGGTTTCCGACAGCGGACAGCGGGTCACCGACCTGTGGATCCCCAGCTGGATCGCTGTCCTCGCCGTCGGCGCCGTGACGTGGGGGCTGATGCTCTACGCCGCGATCCGCTTCCGCAAGCGCAAGGGCGACGAGACGCTGCCCGTCCAGCTGCGCTACAACGTGCCGATGGAGATGCTCTACACCGTCATCCCGGTGTTCATGGTGGCCGTCTTCTTCTACTACACCGCGCGCGACGAGGCCGCCCTCGTCGAGACGAGCACGAAGCAGGACCTCACGGTCAGCGTCGTCGCCAAGCAGTGGAGCTGGGACTTCAACTACGTCGACTCCAACGTCCACGAGACGGGCGTCCACACCGAGCTCGACGGCACCGAGGGCAAGCGGGCCCAGATGCCCGTGCTTTACCTCCCGGTCAACAAGCGCGTCGAGTTCGTCCTCAACTCCCGTGACGTCATCCACAGCTTCTGGGTGCCGGCGTTCATGATGAAGATGGACATCATCCCGGGCAAGACGAACAAGTTCCAGCTCACGCCGACCCAGGTCGGCACCTTCCAGGGCAAGTGCGCCGAGCTCTGCGGCGCCTACCACTCGCAGATGCTCTTCATGGTCAAGGTCGTCCCGCAGGCCGAGTACGACCAGGAGATGGCCCGCCTGAAGTCCATCGGCAACGAAGGCCTCATCCCCGTCGACGCCAGCCGTGAGCACATGGTCACCGGCGACATCCAGAAAATCCCCGCACCGGTCCGCTCTGGGAGCAACCAATGACATCCGCAACGCTCAACCGTGAGGCCCAGGCCCCGGGCATGACGGCCGCGCGGCCGCGCCTGGCCAAGGGGCAGACGTTCGTCAAGTGGGTGACGACGACCGACCACAAGGTCATCGGCAACCTCTACTTCATCACCTCGTTCGTCTTCTTCCTGCTCGGCGGGGTGATGGCGCTGCTGATCCGCGCGGAGCTGATGGCGCCGGGTCTGCAGATCGTGGACAACCCCGAGCAGTACAACCAGCTCTTCACGATGCACGGCACGATCATGCTGCTGCTGTTCGCGACGCCGCTCTTCGCCGGTTTCGCCAACGCTGTGATGCCGCTGCAGATCGGCGCGCCGGACGTGGCGTTCCCGCGCCTCAACATGTTCGCGTACTGGCTCTACCTCTTCGGTGGGCTGATCGCCTCCGCCGGCTTCATCACGCCGCAGGGCGCGGCCGCCTTCGGCTGGTTCGCCTACGCCCCGCTGTCCGACGCCAGCTACTCGCCCGGTGTCGGTGGTGACCTGTGGGTCTTCGGTCTCGCGCTCGCCGGTTTCGGCACGATCCTGGGCGCCGTCAACTTCATCACCACGATCATCTGCCTGCGCGCTCCGGGAATGACGATGTTCCGGATGCCGATGTTCACCTGGACCGTCCTCGTGACCTCGCTGCTGGTGATCATGGCGTTCCCGATCCTCGCGGCGGCGCTCTTCGCCCTCGGCGGTGACCGGCGCTTCGACATGCACATCTTCGACCCGCAGAACAACGGGGCGATGCTGTGGCAGCACATGTTCTGGTTCTTCGGCCACCCGGAGGTCTACATCATCGCGCTGCCGTTCTTCGGCATCATCAGCGAGGTGCTGCCGGTCTTCTCACGCAAGCCGATCTTCGGGTACAAGACCCTCGTCTTCGCCACGATCGCCATCGCGGCCCTGTCGGCGAGCGTCTGGGCGCACCACATGTACGTCACCGGACAGGTGCTGCTGCCGTTCTTCTCGGTGATGACGATGCTCATCGCCGTGCCGACCGGGGTGAAGTTCTTCAACTGGATCGGCACGATGTGGGGCGGCAAGGTCGTCATGGCCACCCCGATGCTGTGGGCGATGGGCTTCCTCGTCACCTTCCTCTTCGGCGGCCTGACCGGCATCATCCTGTCCAGCCCGGCACTCGACTTCCACCTGTCCGACAGCTACTTCGTCGTCGCGCACTTCCACTACACCGTCTTCGGCACCGTGGTCTTCGCGATGTTCTCCGGGTACTACTTCTGGTGGCCCAAGCTGACCGGTCGGATGCTCGACGAGAAGCTCGGAAAGATCCACTTCTGGATGCTCTTCATCGGCTTCCACACCACGTTCCTGATCCAGCACTGGCTCGGGGTCGAGGGCATGGCCCGCCGGTACGCCGACTACCTGCCCGAGGAGGGCTTCCAGGCGGCGAACATCGTCTCGAGCCTCGGTGCGTTCCTGCTCGGCGCCTCGATGATCCCGTTCGTCTGGAACGTGTGGAAGACCTGGCGCACGGCGCCGTTGGTGGAGTCCGACGACCCGTGGGGCTACGGCGCCTCGCTGGAGTGGGCCACCTCGTGCCCGCCGCCGCGGCACAACTTCACCTCGCTGCCGCGGATCCGCTCCGAGCGCCCCGCCTTCGACCTGCACCACCCCGAGACGGCCGTGGGCGTCGCCCCCGTCGCCGACCGGGGCACCCTCGTCCAGGTCATGGGCTCGGCCGACGTGGCCGGACCCGAGAAGGCCACCGCCAGCACCGAGAAGCGTGAGGACTGACCCCGATGCGTGTCGAGACCAAGCTCTTCCTGTACCTGTTCGCCTTCTTCGTCCCCGTCACCCTGATGTACGGCTTCTGGTCCAAGTGGGAGGAGCCGATCGGCCTCACCGCGCTGGTCCTCACGGCCCTGCTCTTCGCGCTCAGCGGCTTCTACCTCTGGATGACGGGCAAGAAGCTGCCGCTGCGTCCCGAGGACAACGCGTCCGGTGAGATCGAGGACGCCGAGGGCAACTACGGCTACTTCGTCGCCAGCTCGTGGACGCCGCTGTGGCTGGCCGGCTCGGGCGCCATCATGTTCGCCGGGCTCGCGATCGGCTGGTGGCTCTTCATCATCGGGGCGGTCTTCGGGATCGTCGCCGTGTGCCTCTGGGTCTTCGAGTCCTTCTCGGGCGAGTACTCCATCTGAACCCGCTCGTTCGAACCCACGAAGGGCCCCGGTCGACGACCGGGGCCCTTCGTCATGCCGGCTGGGTGCTGGGTGAGGGGGCGCGGGTGCCAGGGTCAGGCAGGTATCCCTCGACGCCAGCCGTGTCGCGGCTCGAAGCCGATGAGCCGGCGGGCGCGGGCGTTCGACAGCAGGGTCGCATGACCCGTGAGGTCACCACGGATCTCGACGTCGGGAAAGACGTCGGCCATCAGCTCGGCGCTCGGCCGCTCCATGATGGTGTCGTCGCCCGCGATGATGAGGTTGACGGACCCGGTCGTGTCGGCCTCCAGGGCGTTGCGGCACGAGGCGGCGGCGTCGCGCACGTCGATGTAGCCCCACAGGTTCCACATCCGGCTCGTGGCATCTGCCTGGAACGACGGCACCCGCCGGTAGTCCTCGTCGGTGAAGATCTTCGAGAAGCGCAGACCCACGAAGGGGATGCCGCTCCACGTGCTGATGTGCTCCGCCATCGTCTCGCTCAGCACCTTGGACAGGGCATACGTCGACTCGGGGTGGGGGTAGTGGTCCTCGTCGACCGGTGCGTAGCGCGGGGGAGCCTCGGGGCCGAAGGCGAGGCCCAGCGTGGTCTCGCTCGAGGCCCAGACGACCTTGCGAAGTCCGAGCGTCCGGGCGGCCAGGAAGACATGCGCGTTCACCGTGGTGTTCTCGGTGAGGGTGCGCGCGGCAGGACGCAGCCCCGGGGCCGGGATGTTGGCCAGGTGCACGACGGCGTCGGCTCCGTCGAGCACGTCGACGACCTGTCCGTGGTCGGTCAGGTCAGCCCTGAGGTAGGCCGTGTCGATCCCGTCCGGTGGTGGTGTGAGGTCGGTGGCGAGCACGCGGTAGCCGTGCTCCAGCAGGTCGGCGACGGCGGCTCTGCCGGCCTTGCCGGCGGCGCCGGTCACGACGATGTGCGCGGGTGTGGTCGTCATGCAAGCACCCTAGCCGCGGGGCCTGCGAGGCAGCCTCTGGGCAAGCCCAAAGGGGCCGGAGAAGGGCCGGACGCATCCCGGACAGCGCGAAGGGGAAGGCCGTAGGCCTTCCCCTTCTATCCGACCCGGACCTTCACGGTCCGTGCGGCTCGCAGTGCGATCGTGTGGGAGAGAACATCCTGGCGCACCTCCATCCGATCGGTTGTACGGTATGTCGACATTAACCCCGACCTGGGGCGAGGTAAAGAGGCGCTCTCTGCGTACCCGACAAACCGTCCCGAATGTGAGACGCCGCAAGGGGTTCAGCCCCAGCCCAGCTCGTGCAGGTGGTCGTCGTCGATCCCGAAGTGGTGCGCCACCTCGTGCACGACGGTGATGGCGATCTCCGCACGCAGCTCCTCCGCGGTGCTGCAGAGGCGCTCCAGGGGCCCTTGGAAGATCGTGATGCGGTCCGGCAGTGCCCCGGCATCCCACCACCCGTCTCGCTCGGTCAGTGGGGTGCCCTCGTAGACCCCGAGCAGCTCAGGGTCCTCCGACGGCGGCTCGTGCTCGACGAGCACGACGACGTTGTCCATGGCCTGTGCGAGCTCGGGCGGGATGGTGTCGAGCGCCTCACCCACGGCCTCCTCGAACTCGGTGTCGGACAGGTGCTGCATGGGCCGAGTCTGTCACGCGGGTTCGGGGAGAGGGTCGGGGTGGGGGACCCAGGGGACTTTGGGGACTCAGGGGACCGACGCTGGCGTGAGACCCCGGAGACGCCGAGAGGGACCTCCCGGTTGCCCGGAAGGTCCCTCTCGTCTGCGTGCTGCCGAACCGTGCTCGACGTTCAGTGTCGGTGCTTGTCCGCCTTGATCGTCTCGCGTTCGCGGGCGGCCCCAGCCTGCTCGATGGCCTCGTGCCCACCGTCGACGGCGGCGCCGTGGTCGTCGTGCTCGTGGTGGGCCGCCTCGAGCTCGGACGGGGTCGGCGGAGCCACGCGGTCACGGAAGTAGAAGTTCGAGAACTTCGCGCGCAGTCGCTCCTTGCGGGCGATCGGGCTGTCGACGCCGTTGGCGTCCTTGCCTGCCGTGAGCTGAAGCGGCTCGTGGGACTCGTGCTGGACCAGGACCCACCGCTCGTTGGGCGTGAGCGGCGCGTGGATCTCCTCGAACCGACCGTCGGCGTGGCGCCAGATGGTGCCCGTCTCGCGGCCGTGGAGGACCTTCTGACGGTCAGCGCGCTGCAGGCTGAGGCAGATGCGCTTGGTGATCCAGAACGCCACGGGCGGAGCCACGAAGAACAGCACCCGCAGGGTCTGGGTGATGTCGTTGATCGACAGGTGCAGCTTGATCGCCATGAGGTCGTTGCCCGCCGCGAGGAAGAGCACGACGTACATGGTGATACCGGCGATGCCGATGGCGGTCCGGGTGGGGGCGTTGCGCGGGCGGTCGAGCAGGTGGTGCTCGCGCTTGTCACCGGTCACCCACGCCTCGACGAACGGGTAGACGCCGATGATCGTCCACATCACCGGGAGCAGCACGAGCGACCCCGGGAAGATGTTCATGCTGAAGGTGAAGCCGAACGCCTCGAACTCGAGGAAGCCGGGCAGGAGGCGAAGCGCACCGTCGGCGAACCCCATGTACCAGTCAGGCTGCGAGCCCGCGGTGATGGGGGAGGGGTCGTAGGGGCCGTAGGCCCAGATCGGGTTGATCGTGACGACCGCCGAGATGAGCGCGATGACGCCGAAGACGATGAAGAAGAAGCCGCCGGCCTTGGCGATGTACACCGGCAGGAGCGGGTAGCCGACGACGTTCTTGTTCGTGCGGCCCGGTCCGGGGAACTGCGTGTGCTTGTGCACGAAGACCAGCAGGATGTGCGCTGTGAAGAGGCCGACGAGGATGGCCGGGATGAGCAGCACGTGCGCGGAGTAGAGACGCGGGATGATCGCCTCTCCGGGGAAGGCGCCACCGAAGACGAAGTACGACAGGTAGGAGCCGATCACCGGTGCCGACTGCATGAAGCCGTTCATCGCGCGGATGCCCGTGCCGGAGAGCAGGTCGTCGGGGAGCGAGTAGCCGGCGAAGCCCTCGATGCAGGCGAGCAGCGACAGGATCGTGCCGAACACCCAGTTGATCTCGCGCGGCTTGCGGAACGCGCCGGTGAAGAAGACCCGAGCCATGTGCACGAACACCGAGACGACGAAGATCAGGGCCGCCCAGTGGTGGATCTGCCGGATGAGCAGACCGCCGCGGATGTCGAAGGAGATTCCGAGGGTCGAGCGGTAGGCGTCCGACATCGTGACGCCCTGGAGCGGGACGTACGAGCCGTCGTAGACGACCTGGCTGGCGCTGGGGACGAACCAGAACGTGAGGAACGCCCCGGTCAGCAGGCAGACGATCATCGAGTACATCGCGATCTCGCCGAGCATGAACGACCAGTGGTCGGGGAAGACCTTCTTGGCGAGGAAGGAGACACCCTTGGCCGCGCCCAGGCGGTCGTCCATCCACCCGGCGATACCGCCGAGCGGCTTGGCGGCGGTGGCCCGTTCGTCGGCCTGCCGGTCGCCGGCGCGAAGCGCGTCGGCGGGCCGGCTCTCGTTGATGGTGCTCATCGCGCACGCTCCCAGAAGCTCGGTCCCACGGGCTCGGCGAAGCCCTGGGGGGCGACGAGGTATCCCGCGTCGTCGACGGTGATCTTGAGTTGCGGCAGCGGCCGCTTGGCCGGGCCGAAGATGACGGCGCAGTCCTCGGTGAGGTCGAAGGTCGACTGGTGGCACGGGCAGAGCAGGTGGTGCGTCTGCTGCTCGTACAGGCCGACCGCGCAGCCGACGTGGGTGCAGATCTTGGAGTAGGCGACGGCACCGTCGACACCCCAGTCCTTGGCCTTCTGCACCTTGATCAGGTCGGGGTCGAGGCGGATGAGGATGACCGCTGCCTTGGCCTTCGCCTCGAGGACGCCCTTGCCCTCGTCGATGTACTTCTGGAGCGTCTCGGGCATGACGTGGAACACCGAGCCGGTGGTGACCTCGTCGAGGCGGATGGGCGTCATCTCCGGGTCACGCATGAGCCGGATCGGCTTGCCGCCGTTGTCCTTCGGGTCCCAGATGGTGTGCTTGAGCTCCTCGACGTTGACCGGGCCGAGCGAACCGGCGACCTGCAGGCCGAGGGGGAGGATGAAGAGCCCGAGCGCGCCGCCGAGGGAGTACTTCAGCAGCGGGCGACGGTTGAGCTGGGTGGAGGCGACTCCCTCGTTGACGACGGCGACGGCCTTGGCACGCTGCTCGGGGGTCGAGGCCTGCTCGTGGCGCTCCTCGGCGATCTCCTCGTCGGACATCAGCGTCTTGGCCCAGTGCACGGCCCCGATGCCGATGAGGAAGATGGCGAAGCCGAGCGAGAGGCCGAGCACGACGTTCTGCGTCTTCGCGATGCCGATGCCGGGGAAGAAGAAGGTGGCCTCGTCGGGGATCGCGAAGTAGCTGACGAGGAAGACGAGCGTCGCGAGCATCGACAGGCCGAACATCGTCGCGACCTGGCGCTCGGCGCGCTTGGCGGCAGCGGGGTCGTCGTCGGCGGCACGGTGGACGTGCGGCGGAAGGCCGGGGTTCTCGAACTGGTCCACGCCCCTGATCAGCGACGCCGGCAGCAGGTCGTGGCTGTCGCCGGACGCCGGGACGAGTGACGTGCTCGTCCCGTGGTCCGTGGTCTCGTTGTCGTTCATCGGGTCGTGGTCCTGTCGTCGTTCGTGATCGAGGCGATGCAGCGCGGGGTCATGCGGCCTTCTTGCCGAGCCAGACGGCACAGCCGATGAGGATGCCGAGCGCGAACACCCAGGCGAAGAGCCCCTCGGACACCGGCCCGAGGTTGCCCAGCGTGAGGCCACCGACGTTGGTCGCGTCCTCCTGTGCCTTGAGGTAGGAGATGACCTTCTGCTTCGCCTCGGGCGAGATGTTCATGTCGTTGAAGACGGGCATCGACTGCGGGCCGGACACCATGGCCTCGTAGATGTGCTTGGGCGTCGTGCCCTCGAGGGCGGGGGCGTACTTGCCGCGGGTCAGGGCGCCACCCGCACCGGCGAAGTTGTGGCACATCGCGCAGTTGACGCGGAAGATCTGGCCACCCTCGGCGATCGCCTTGTTGTTCTCGGGCGTGCCCGGCTGGATGACCGTCGTGTACTTGTCCTCGGGGACGGCCGGGCCGGGGCCGAGGGAGGCGACGTAGGCCGCGAGGGCGGCGATCTGCGTGTCGTCGAACTTCACCTTGTTCTGAGGCGCCTGGACGTTCGGCCCGGCGAGCGGCATACGACCCGTGCCGACCTGGAAGTCGACGGAGGCTGCGCCGACGCCGACGAGCGAGGGGCCGGACTTGGTGCCCTGCGCAGCGACGCCGTGGCAGGTGGCGCAGTTGGCGATGAAGAGGTCCTTGCCCTGGGCGACGGCGTCGGCCGCGGCGGTGGGCGCGGCGGCGTTGGCGTCCTTGGGGGCGAGGAACGAGTAGGCGCCACCGGTCACGAGAAGGCCGAGCAGCAGCAGCACCGCGATCGCGGCGGGGTGTCGGCGTCGGGCGGCCAAGGCGTTCACTGTGGGTTCCTGTCGTCCATTTGGGGTGTGTTTCGGTTCTGGCGCGCGCTCATGCCGGAAGTCAGCGCAGGATGTAGATGGTCGCGAAGAGCGCGATCCACACGACGTCGACGAAGTGCCAGTAGTACGACGTCACGACGGCGCCGGTGGCGTTCGCGTGGGTGTAGCGACGCGTCGTGAACGTGCGCGCGATGATGAGCAGGAAGGCGATGAGGCCACCCGTCACGTGGAGGCCGTGGAAGCCGGTCGCCATGTAGAAGATGGAGCCGTACGCGTCGGAGCTCAAGGTGATGTTGTCGCGGGTGAGCTCGGAGTACTCCATGACCTGGCCGGAGATGAAGAAGGCGCCGAAGAGGTAGGTGAGGACGTACCACTCGCGCATGCCCCAGCTCTTGAGGTCGAAGAGCCGACCGGTCCGTGCCTTCTGGCCGCGCTCGGCCTTCCAGACGCCGAGCTGGCACCACACGGAGGAGATGACGAGCACGAGGCAGTTGACGCTCGCGAACGGCAGGTTCAGCTTCTCGGTGTGCGTCGCCCAGAGGTCTCCGCGGACCGAGCGGAGCTGGAAGTAGATCGCGAAGAGCCCCGCGAAGAACATGAGCTCGCTGGAGAGCCACACGATGGTGCCGACGGCAACCATGTTCGGGCGGGTCGCCGGACCGTGATGGGCCGGGCTCGCTACTGCGCTTGAAGGAACTGCCGATGCTGTCGCCACGTTGGACATTATTCCCACATTCCTGTCCGGCTGCGCGAGGGACCCCCCGCTGCAAGGCCGTTTCTCGCGCGGGTGTAGAGGATTCGTGACCATTCCGACACGAACCCTGAACAGCCGTGCTGCAGGCCGTCCGGAACCACCTTCCCACGGTGCCCTCCACGGCCCGCTCGCGGGTGGGGAGGTCCGTGCGGCGAGCCTCCCACGGCCCGGTAGCATCGGGCGCATGACCGCCTCGAACGACAGCGCAGCGCAGGGCACCTCGACCGACATCGCGACGGCGAGCGGGTCGCAGCGGCCGGTGGCTAAGGTGAGCGTGCTGCTCTACAGCGACGACTTCACGACCCGTGACGCGGTGCGCGCAGCGGTCGGTCGCCGGCCCGCGCGCGACGTCGAGGTGGTCCGCTGGCACGAGTGCGCGACGGCTGACGCCGTGATCAGCTCGGTCGAGTCCGAGCGCTTCGACATCCTCGTCCTCGACGGAGAGGCGGCCAAGGTCGGCGGCCTGGGACTGGCCCGCCAGCTGAAGAACGAGATCTTCGAGTGCCCCCCGATCATCGTGCTCACCGGTCGCCCGCAGGACAGCTGGCTCGCCGCCTGGTCCCAGGCCGACCTGGCCGTCCCGCACCCGCTCGACCCGATCGCGCTGACGTCGGCCGTCGCCACGCTCGCGCGTTCGGGCGTGCCGACGGCCTGACGCATGGCGCCGGACACGACGACCTGGCCTGCACTGCTCAGCGACCTCATCGCCGGCCGTGACCTCGACCGGGCGACGGCCGAGTGGGCCATGGCCCAGATCATGGACGGAGAGGCCACGCCCTCCCAGGTGGCGGGGTTTCTCATCGGGCTGCGCGCCAAGGGCGAGAGCATCGACGAGATGCGGGGCCTGGCGGAGCAGATGCTCGCGCATGCGCGGCGGATCGAGGTCCCGGGCCCCAGTCTCGACATCGTCGGTACGGGGGGCGACCGCGCCCACACCGTGAACATCTCGACGATGTCCGCGATGGTGGCTGCGGCTGCGGGAGTCCGCCTGGTCAAGCACGGCAACCGTGCCGCCTCGTCGTCGTCGGGCTCTGCCGACGTGCTCGAGGCCCTGGGTGTCGACCTGTCGCTGCCGCCCGAGCGCGTCGTGGAGGTGGCCTCGGAGGCCGGCATCACGTTCTGCTTCGCCCAGACCTTCCATCCGTCCTTCCGCCACACCGCCGTGCCACGTCGTGACCTCGGCGTCGGGACGGCATTCAACTTCCTCGGCCCGCTGACCAACCCGGCCCAGCCGACGTATGCCGCCGTGGGTTGTGCGGACGCCCGCATGGCCCCGCTCCTGGCGGGCGTCTTCGCCGACCGGGGCAAGGATGCCGCGGTCTTCCGTGGCGACGACGGCCTCGACGAGGTCACGGTGTCGACGACGACGCACGTGTGGTGGGTCCGGGGCGGGGCCGTCAGGGAGCGTTCCGTCGACCCGGAGCGGCTCGGTCTCCGGCTGCACCCCGTCGAGGACCTGCGCGGTGGCGACGCCGCGCACAACGCCGACGTCGTGCGTGACGTCTTTGCGGGGGCCACGGGCGCGGTGCGCGACGCCGTGCTGCTCAATGCCGGCATCGCCCTCGCTCTGACCCGGCCGGACTCCGGACCGTCGGAGGCGGACTTCGACGCCGACCTGCGCGCTGGCATGGCGGTTGCGGCAGAGGCCATCGACAGCGGCGCGGCCACGGGCCTCGTCGAACGCTGGGTGACCGCGACGCGCCGCTGAAGCGTCGCGGCGCCGCCGGGATGAGGGTCAGTCGCCCTCGAGGCCCAGGCTGAAGGCTGCCTCGAGGTCGTGCGAGGAGTAGGTGCGGAAGGCGATGTGCGTCGACGTGCCGACGATGCCCTCCACCTTGTTCAGCTGGTCGGCGATGACGTCGGCGAACTCCTCGTGCGCCTTGACCCGCACCATGGCGATGAGGTCGGTGTCCCCGGTCACCGAATAGACCTCGGACACGGCCGGGATGTCGGCGACGGCCTCCGCCACCTCCGGGATGCGGTCGACCTCGCAGCTGATCATGACGATGGCGGTGATCACGGTGACACCTTAGCCGGGCCTCAACCGACGCGGCGCAGGCCGCCGCCGTGACCAGCGGCGCCCCCACGTCCGGGACCGGGTCGCGAGGGGGGCACGTCGTTGTCGAAGCCGACGACGTCGTGGGCCGATGCGACGGCGGGTTCGAGCTCGCTGCGCACCGAGCCGGCGCCACCCACGGGGCAGGTCCACGTCCCGTCGAGCTCGACGATGCGCACGCCCGGAGCCTCGAGCCAGCGCAGCAGGATCTCGGTCTCCTCGGTGAGCGCGGACGGACGCTCGGGAGTGGAGGGCGGCACAACCTCTGCCGTGGCCTGCATCGAGCGGACGTATTGCATCGGGTCGGCTCCTCGCGGGCTCACCGCGGTGCCCGCCAGGCGACCGTGGCGTATGGAGACGAGCTCCCAGTCCCCGAGGTCGCTGCGACGGGCCCCGACGATCTCGGGGGAGCGCACGAGCGGCGCGAGCCGCTGGGCACGCGCCGCACCTCGCACGAGCTGCAGGAAGCGGTCGCGCACCCGCGCCGCGTCCTCGAAGCGCTCCTGCGAGGCGAGCTCCTCGAGTCGCGCACGGAGCAGGTCTGCGCTCGGCCGGGCGTTGCCGGTGAAGATGGCGCGGCACTCGTCGACGACGACGGCGTAGTCACCCTCGGACTGCGCCCCGGTGCACGGCGCGCCGCAGCGGCCCATGTCGGCGAGCGCGCAGGCGGTGCCGCGTCCGGTGAGGCGACCGGTGCACTGGCGCAGCGGCACGACCTCGTGGACCGCGTCGATGGCCGACTGCGCGGTGACCCGGGACCGGAACGGCCCGATGTAGTGGGCGTCGTCGTCCCTCACCTGCTTGACGATCGACAGTCGGGGGAAGCGTTCCTGCGTGAGCTTGACCCACATGACCTTGCGGCCGTTCTTCGACCGCCGGTTGAAGCGGGGCTTGTGCTCGTCGATGAGCCGCAGCTCACGGACCTGCGCCTCGAGCGAGGTCTGGCACACGATCGGGTGGACCACGTGGGCGAGCCGCACCATCTCGGCCATCCGGCTGCGCTGCTCGGACGCGGTGAAGTAGCTGCGCACGCGAGTGCGGATGTCACGGCTCGTGCCGACGTAGAGAACGCGGTCGCTGCCGTCCTTGAAGAGATAGACCCCGGGAGCGCTGGGCAGGGGGTCGGCGAGGAACCGCTTGCGTCGCTGCGACGGCGTGACCCGGGAGCTGTAGCTCGAGAGCTCCTCGAGGGTGTGGACTCCGAGGTTGCCGACGCGCTCGATGAGGCCGTGCAGCACGTCGACGGTGGCGCGGGCATCGTGCAGCGCCCGGTGGTCGGGGGTGGTCGGTGAACCGAAGACCTGGGCGAGCGAGGACAGCCGATGGTTCGGCGACTCGTCCCGCACCACGAGCTGGCGCGCCAGCTGGAGGGTGTCCAGGACCGGGAATCCCGGCCACCTCAGACCCGTGCGTGCGGCGGCCGCCTTGAGGAACCCGATGTCGAAGCCGGCGTTGTGCGCCACGAGGACGCTGCCGGCCGCGAACTCGAGGAAGGCGGGCAGCGCGCTGTCGATGCGCGGCGCGTCGCGGACCATGGAGTCGGTGATGCCGGTGAGGACGGAGATGAACGCCGGGATGGGCTCAGCAGGGTTGACGAGGGTCTGGAACTCCCCGAGCAGCTCACCGCCGCGCACCTTGACGGCGCCGATCTCGGTGATGCCGCACTGTGCCGGGGTGCCCCCGGTCGTCTCGAGGTCCACGACGACGAACGTGACTCCGGCGAGGGGGGTGCCGAGGTCGTCGAACGTGGACTGGATGGCTTGCACGACCCTGACGGTATGCCGGTGCGCCGACAACGCCGGGGAGGCGCGGCGTCCCCCGACGCTGTCGGTGGGTGCACCTAGCGTCTTTCACGACAGATCGCATGAGAGACGAAGGGTTGGACCGAGATGATGCTCGTCGACTGCCAGACCTGCCCGGTGCGGGACGTCCACTGCGCTGACTGCATGGTGACCGCCCTGAACGAGATACCACTCCGGACGGCTGTGTCCGGACGTGACGTCGACCGGGGGGAGGCCGTGACAGCACCGCTCGACCGTGCCGAGCGACGGGCGGTGTCGGCCTTTCTCGCCGCCGGGCTCGTCTCGACAGGCACGGCCAACGCGGCCCGGGCCCAGCTCGAGCCGGCCGAGCACGCGTCGCACCACCGAGGCCGCCGGGCGGTCTGACCGGCGTCGTCATTGAAGGCCGTTCACGGGGGCCCATGACACGATGTCGCGGTGCGCAGCCCGGACCATCGTGTCTCCCGTCGGGTGACCGCTGCAGTGGTTCTCGTGACGGCGACCGCCGTGGGCCTTGGTGCCTGCACCGCTGGCGGGGCGCCCCTGGCTCCCGCCCCCCTCCCTGTCGCTCCAGCTGCGTCGAGCCCGTACTCCTCCCGGCCTGCGACGACCGATGTCGACCCCGGGGTGTGGGCCGACGCCCGGGCCCGCGCGGTGACGGCGGTGCTCGAGGCCCGTGTCGCCGACCTCGGCCGCCGGGACGAGACCGGCTGGCTCGCAGCGCTCAGCGGGCCCGCGTCCGGCCGCCTGCGCACCACCCAGGCCGCTGTCTTCGAGCGCATGGGAGCGATGGGGGCCGGTGATCTGCGCCTTGTCATGGTGCGCGAGACGACCCCTCCCGTGCCCGCCCCGCGCGGCACCCAGGTCGAGTGGGATGTGAAGGCAAGCCTCACCTACAGGCTTCTCGGCTTCGACACGGCTCCCCGATCCTTCGACCTCGACCTCACCTTCAAGGCTGACCCGGCGCGGCCGGCCGATCTCGTCATCACCGCCTCGGCGCCGTCAGCGCGCCCGCAACCCTGGGACCTCCCCGGACTCGTCGTCCGCAGGGAAGCCACGTCGCTCGTGCTCGCGGTCGGCACCGCGGACCGTGTCGAAGAAGTGGTGCGTCGCGCGCGCACGGCCGAGTCGCGTGTCGCTGCCGTGTGGGGCGAGGCCAGACCGGCCGTCTGGGTCGCCCCCGCCACCGACGCCGACGCCGCACGACTGCTCGGTCGCTCCGCCGACGACCTTGCGGGGGTGGCGGCCGCCACGGACGGACCGCTGACCCCCGGGGAGCATGCCGGGGCGGACCGGATCGTCCTCGTTCCCGGAGCGTGGAGCTCGCTGCGCCCCGACGGCCGCGACGTCGTCATGACCCACGAGCTGACCCATGTGACGGTCAGGGCTGCGACGACGCGCAGCGTCCCCGTCTGGCTGTCCGAGGGTTTCGCCGAGCTCGTCGCGTACCAGCCCATCCATCTTCCCGAGGCGACCATCGTCGCCCCGGCGCTCGACCGGGTCCGGTCGTCGGGTCTGCCGGAGACTCTGCCCGCCGACACGGACTTCGACCCCGGCACCCACGCGCTCCCGGCGGCATACGGCCTCTCACTGCTGGCGCTGCGCACCCTGGCGGACCGCTACGGGACGCCGGCCGTGGTCCGTCTCTACCGCGCGGCCGCGGGCGGGCTGGTGCTGCCGACCTCGCAGCTCGACGACCGCGAGGCCGCCGTCGACGACGCGTTGGGATCCGTCATGGGCTCCACGCGGTCGGCACTGCTGCAGGCATGGCAGGCGCGCATCCGCCGAGACCTGCTGCCCTGAGTCGTCAGGCGTAGAGCTTCTCCACCTCGTCGCCGAAGTCCTTCATGACGACGTTGCGCTTGAGCTTGAGGGACGGCGTGAGGTAGCCGTTCGCCTCGGTGAAGTCGCCGGAGAGCACGACGAACTTCCGGATGGACTCGGCCTTGGAGACCGCGTCGTTGGCCCGGTCAACGGCCTCCTGGAGCGCTTCGAGCACCTTCGGATGGGTGCGGGCCTGCTCGAGCGAGACGCCCTCGATGCCGTGGGTCTTGGCCCAGAGCGGCCACATCTCCTCGTCGAGAGTCACGAGAACGGCGACGAAGGGCTTCTGGTCGCCGACGACGATGCACTGCGAGACGAGGGGATGCGCGCGCAGGCGGTCCTCCAGCACCGCGGGGGCGACGTTCTTGCCGCCCGCCGTCACGAGGATCTCCTTCTTGCGACCGGTGATCCGCAGGTGGCCGTCGTCGTCCATCTCGCCGAGGTCGCCGGTGTGGAACCAGCCGTCGACGATGGCGTCGGCCGTCGCCGTCGGGTTGTCGTGGTAGCGGGTGAAGACGCCGACGCCCTTGAGCAGGATCTCACCGTCGTCGGCGATCCGGATGCCGGTGCCGGGCAGCGGCGGCCCGACCGTGCCGATCTTGATCTTGTCCGGGGTGTTCACGGCCACGGGAGCCGTGGTCTCCGTGAGGCCGTAGCCCTCGAGGATGACGACCCCGATGCCGCGGTAGAAGTGGCCCAGGCGCGTGCCGAGTGGCGCCCCGCCCGACACGGCGTAGCGCACGTGCCCTCCCATGGCGGCGCGCAGCTTGCCGTAGACGAGACGGTCGAAGACGGCGTGCTGGATTCGGAGCCCCAGACCGGGGCCTCCCGAGTCGAGCGCCTCGCTGTAGGCGATCGCGACGGTCGCGGCGCGGAGGAAGATCCTCCCCTTGCCCTCGGCGGACGCCTTGGCCTCGGCCGAGTTGAAGATCTTCTCGAAGACGCGCGGGACGGCGAGCACGAAGGTCGGCTGGAAGCCGGCGAAGTCGTCGAGGAGGGTCTTGATGTCCGCCGAGTGGCCCATGCGTGCCTTGCCCGCGACGCAGAGCACCTCGATGAAGCGCGCGAAGACGTGGGCCAGCGGGAGGAAGAGCAGCGTCGATGCGTTGTCGGTCAGCACCACCTGGCCGAGCTTCTCGATGGCGTTCTCCGCGAGGTCGAGGAAGTTGCCGTGGGTCAGCTCGCACCCCTTGGGTCGTCCCGTCGTTCCCGAGGTGTAGATGATCGTTGCCACCGACCCCCGGTCGAGGCCGGCACGGCGGGCGGCCAGGTCGGCGTCCGGGATCTCCCTGCCCTTCTCGCGCAGCGCGTCGAGGCCACCGTCGTTGATGGTGATGACGTCGCGAAGTGACGGCAGGTCGCCCCGGACCTGGTCGACGGTGGAGCGGTGGGCATCGGTCTCGACGATGACGAGGTGCGCGTCCGAGTCGGAGAGGATCCACTGCACCTGCTCGGCCGAGGAGGTCTCGTAGATCGGCACGACGACGGCGCCCGCACTCCACGCGGCGAAGTCGACGAGGGTCCACTCGTAGCGCGTGCGCGACATGAGCGCCACCCGGTCGCCGGGCGTGAGGCCCGCGGCCATGAGCCCACGGGCGACGGCCGCGACGTCGTCGGCGAACTGCGCCCACGTCACGTGCGTCCAGCCGCCGGAGGGGGTCTTGCGCGAGAACGCGGTCTCGCTCGCGTTCTCCCTGGCGTTGCGCACGGGGAGGTCCGCAAGGCTTCCCTCCGTCGTGACGGGGGCAAGTGGTGCGACGACGTTGTCCTTCACTGTCACTCCTGATCGCGGGGTGGTACCTGGGCTGCACCTTACCGAGCGGTAACCGCTCCGACCACCTCAACGTGGCGCCGGGCGTGCCCCGGGTCGGGGTGCGTCCCTGCTGCGCAAGACTGCCACCCCCTCCATCGTGGCACGCAGCCCACGCGCGACAGCAGCCGCCCAGGACAAGCAGCGTCAGCGCACACCCGACGCGATAGCCTTCGGCGCATGCCCGATCGCACCGAGTCCTCCATCGTCATCGACGCCCCTCCCGGCGAGGTCCTCGACGTCATCGCGGACTTCGAGGCCTACCCCGAGTGGGCGGGCGAGGTGAAGGAGGTCGCCGTGCTCGCCGAGGAGGGTGACGGCTGGGCCGACCAGGTCCAGTTCACGCTCGACGCCGGCGCCATCAAGGACACCTACGTCCTCGACTACGAGTGGGACGTCGTGGAGGACGGCACGGGCGTCGTCTCGTGGTCGCTCGTCTCGGCGCAGGTCCTCAAGGCGATGAACGGCTCGTACACCCTGGCGTCCGACGGCGCAGGCACGAAGGTGACCTACCGGCTCGCGGTCGACGTCAAGATCCCCATGATCGGGCTGCTCAAGCGCAAGGCGGAGAAGGTCATCGTCGACACTGCGCTCAAGGAGCTGAAGAAGCGCGTCGAGGCCTGACCGACGTGACCCTGAGCGACGGTCCTGACACGGCACCAGATCAGCCCGAGCCGGCGGCCGGGACCGGATCCGCGCGCCTCGGCAGCGTCGCCGAAGAGGCCGCGCTGCTCATCGACCTGCTCTCGCAACGCAGCCGGTCGGGCGCTTCGGACATGCCGTCGCGCGGACCCGCGGACAGCAGGTCGGACAGCAGGTCGGACAGCAGGTCGGACAGCAGGTCGGAGGGACGACCAGGGGCGTGCACCTGTGGAGGCACCACGCCTGCCGCGTGCCGTGTGTGCCCGGTCTGCCAGCTCATCGCGTTCGTGCAGCAGGTCAACCCGGACACCATCGACAAGGTCGCCGACTTCGTCGGCTTCGCAGCCACCGCGCTCCGCGACCTGGCCACGGCGCAGCGCGAGCGAGGGGCCGAGCCCGGCACCGGCGCGGACACCGGCAGCGACACCACCGACACCACCGACACCACCGACACCAGCGACACCAGCACCGACAGGCCCCCACCCGGAGACCCCGCATGAGCAGGCGACTCGCCATCGGCATCGACATCGGCGGCACCAAGGTCGCCGGCGGCGTCGTCGACGAGGCGGGCACCATCACCCACCGCACCCGTCGTGACACCCCGCACCGCTCGACGTCGCCCAGCGTCGTCGAGAACACCATCGTCGAGTCGGTGGAGGAGCTGCTGCGCCAGGTCGATCCCGACGACGTCGTCGCCGTGGGGATCGGCGCCGCCGGTTTCGTCGCGGAGGACCGCGCCACCGTCGTCTTCGCGCCGCACCTGTCCTGGCGCAACGAGCCGCTGCGCGACGCCCTGTCGCAGCGCATCGAGCTGCCGATCACCGTCGACAACGACGCCAACGCGGCGGCCTGGGCCGAGGCCTGCTTCGGCGCTGCTCGCGGCGAGTCGCACGTCGTCGTCATCACCCTCGGCACGGGCATCGGTGGCGCGCTCATCATCGATGGTGACGTCCAGCGCGGGCGGCACGGCATCGCCGGCGAGTTCGGCCACATGCAGATCATGCCCGCGGGCATCCGCTGCGAGTGCGGCAACCGCGGCTGCTGGGAGCAGTACGCCAGCGGCAACGCCCTCGTGCGCGAGGCCCGGGCGATGATCGAGGCCGGGTCGCCCGTCGTGGCCGACCTGCTGGTCCGTCTCGGGGGCGACGCCAACGCCCTGACGGGCCCGTTCATCACCGAGGCCGCCCGTGAGGGTGATCCCACGGCGCGTGAGCTGCTCGCCGACATCGGTGAGTGGCTGGGCATCGGCCTGGCGAACCTCGCCGCGGCCTTCGACCCCGGCCTCTTCGTCATCGGCGGTGGTGTCAGCGCAGCCGACGAGATGCTCATCGGCCCCGCCCGCGAGGCCTTCCGGCGCCAGCTGCCCGGCCGCGGCTACCGCCCCGAGGCGCGCATCGTGCGCGCCGTGCTCGGCAGTGACGCCGGCCTCATCGGGGCCGCCGAGCTGGCGCGCGCCGGCCGCTGAGTCGTGTGCGCGGCGCGCCCTCGGCACGTGCTGCGGGTCATGACGTACAACCTGCACGACCTGCTGGACGACCGCGCCGCAGCCGCCAGGGTGGTGCGCGCCGTGGACCCCGACGTGCTGTGCCTGCAGGAGGTGCCGCGCCGGCTCACGACCGAGTTCCGGCTGCCGCCCTTCGCCCGTGCATGTCGCCTGGTCTGGAACCGTGGCCGTCTCGGCACCGGCGGGACGGCGGTCCTGACCGCGCCGAGGGTGGTCGTCCACGGCGTGCACCGGGGTCGCCTTCCGGTCCGCTTCCCCGATCGGATGCGGGGGTATGCCGCCGCGACCGTCTCGCTCGCGGGCGACGGCCCCGGCCTGCCTCCCGTCACCGTCGTCAGCGTGCACCTCGGACTGCGGGCGCCTGAACGGCTGCGCCACGCATCGGTGGTGCTCGAGGGTCTGGGCGACCGGGCCGTCGTGGCAGGGGACCTCAACGAGGAGGCCGGGGCAGCGGCCTACGACCTCATCGCCGGCCGCCTGCCCCTGGCGTCGAACGGCGTGCCGACCTTCCCGGCTCGGCTCCCGACCGTCGCCCTGGACGCGGTATTCGCAGGACGGGGTCTCCGGCTCGCCCGGGGACCCGAGGTCCGTGTCGCCGAGGCCGACCTCAGGGCGGGATCGGACCACCGCCCGGTCTGGGTCGACCTCGACCTGACACCACGCGCCGGCTGACCCGCCCCCGGAAGACGCCGCCTAAACGCGGGTGCCGTCGTCGAAGGGGTCGCGCTCGTTGCCGCCGCGCAGGACGAGCAGCACGAAGCCGACGACGAGCATCGTCACGGCGGTCACGACCCACCAGCCGCTGCCGTCGCGGTCGAAGAAGAGGACGTAGAGCAGCAGCAGCGGGCCGCCGGCGAGGCCGCCGACGATGGCCCAGAACATCGGGTCGGTCTCGGCCGAGGGGAGGTCGATCTCCGATGGCGGGACGAAGTGGTCGTCGTCCGCCACGTCGTGGACCTCGTCGCGCGGGGGAGTGCTGCCACGCCAGGCGTGTGACGTCGTGGGCGCGATCGGCACCTCCAGCAGGCCGGACGCGCTGGACGGCCCGGCTGCCCCGGCAGCGGGGTGCTGGGGCGGCGCCGCGGGGTCGCTGCCGGCCACGCCCTGTGGACGCTCGGGCTGCTCAAGCTCGGAATGCTCGGGCTGAGGCTGCTCGGGCTCAGGGCGCTCGAGCCCAGGGTCGAGTTCAGGTCGCTCCGGCTGAGAGCCCTCTGGGTCAGCACCGGGCGACGAGGCGTCCGGATAGTGCCGCGTGACTGCCTCGTCCGGCGGCTCCTGGTTGTCCGTCCGCACCGCGCCGCCGACGCCCTGGGACTGCGGGTCGGGGGCCTCGTCGTCCCAGCCTGCGATGATGCGCGCGAACTCCGCGTCGAGGTCGCGGTCGCTCATGGCCGGGGCGTCCGGGTCCGTCGCGCGCGCAGACCGGAGCCGACTGCGGCGCCGGGAAGGACCGTCACGATGGGCTCCTCACGGGAGGCGACTGAATCCCTTGATCCTCGCATGCCCCGCTGTGCGGGCGCGAGTGTCGTAGAGTTCGAGCCGTCACAATTGGAAGGCGGACACGGTTGTTCTACTGGTTCCTCAAGACGATCGTCATCGGGCCGATCGTCAGGCTCGTCTTCCGTCCGTGGGTGGAGGGCGAGGAGCACATCCCCGAGGAGGGGGCCGCGATCTTCGCGAGCAACCACCTGTCCTTCTCCGACTCGATCTTCCTGCCGCTCGTGGTCTCCCGACGCGTCACGTTCCTCGCCAAGAGCGACTACTTCACGGGACGTGGCATCAAGGGCCGGCTGACTGCTGCCTTCTTCCGCGGGGTCGGGCAGCTGCCCGTCGACCGGTCGGGCGGCAAGGCGAGCAATGCCGCGCTGAGCTCCGGGCTCAAGGTCCTCCGGCGCGGCGACCTGCTCGGCATCTACCCCGAGGGCACGCGCTCGCCCGACGGCCGCCTCTACCGCGGCCGCACCGGCGTCGCCCGAATGGCCCTCGAGGGCAAGGTGAAGGTCATCCCGGTCGCCATGATCGGCACCGACAAGGCCCAACCGACGGGCAAGGTCATCCCGCGGGTCATGCGGGTCGGTGTCCGGATGGGCAAGCCGCTCGACTTCTCCCGCTACGAGGGCATGGAGGACGACCGGTTCGTCCTGCGGTCGATCACCGACGAGATCATGTACGAGCTGATGCTCCTGTCGGGCCAGGAGTACGTCGACATGTACGCCACCTCGATGAAGGACCGTCTCGTCTCCGCGGCTCGGGCCAAGGCCCGCGAGCTGCAGGAGGCAGCCAAGCCCGGTAGCGCTGCACCCGAGCTCGAGGCGGCGCTCGACGCCGCCGAGGGCAGGGCCCGCTCGTCGACGGCCGCGGCCGAGGGTGACGGGTCCGTCGGCACGGAACGGACCGACGAGGACGACGACGGCGACGCGCCTGTCGTGGCGGCGTCCTGACGTCATGGCGGCCGTCCCCGCGTCGACGAACGCGGTCCTGGACGACGAGCACGTCATCGTCCGCGGACTGTGGCGTGGCATCGACGTCTTCCGCTGGCTCGCCCTCGCGTATGCCGCATGGTCGGTGTGGGAGCGCCACGGCCAGATCGCGCACCTCGCCCTGGGCGTCGCGGTCCTCGGTGTCCTGGCCGCCTGGACCCTGACGGTGACCCTCCGGCCGATGCGCACGGTCCGGGCCTACACGGTCGAGCTCGTCATCGGGTGTTCCGCGATTCTCGCCACCCGCCTCGTCGACGACCCCGGGGTCATCACGGCGGGCGCCAAGACCATTCCCTCGATCTGGCCGACGGCCGCCATTGTCGGGTTCGCGGTGCTCCGCGGCTGGCGCGGTGGAGTCGCTGCTGCGTCGATCGTCGCGGCGTGCTCCTTCGTCGAGGTGGTCGAGCCGACCCCCAACACGGTCACGAACTCGATCTTCGGGCTCCTGCTCGGTGGGTGCATCGGCCACTGCGTCGACCTCGCCCGCTCGAGCCACGCGGCGCTCGCCGAGGCAATGCGGCTCGACGCCGCTCGCGCCGAGCGTGACCGTCTGGCCCGGACCGTCCACGACGGCGTGCTGCAGACGCTCGCGTTCATCCACCGTCGGGCCAGTGACCTCGGGGGTGAGACGGCCCGGCTCGGCGCCATGGCCGGCGAGCAGGAGCGGATCCTGCGCACGCTCGTGAGCATGGCCGACCTCGAGGAGGTCGGTCGCGCCATCAGCGGCGACGCGGACCTGCGGGGACTGCTGCGCCATGTCGAGGGCGAAGGGGTGCAGCTCGTCTCGCCCGCCGACGCGGTCCTCCTGCCGCGACGGGTGGCCGACGAGGTCGTCGCCGCCGTGGAGGCGGCCCTCGACAACGTGCGCCAGCACGCCGGTGACGACGCCCGCGCCTGGGTTCTGCTCGACGACGCCGGCGACGAGGTGGCGGTGACGATTCGCGACTCCGGGCGGGGCGTGCCGGCCGGTCGCCTCGACGAGGCGGTCACCCAGGGTCGCCTCGGGATCTCGTCGAGCATCCTCGGTCGACTCGCGGATCTCGGCGGCACGGCGACGGTCGCTTCCGGTCCCGGCGGCGGCACGACCGTGGAGCTGAGGATCCCGCATCTCCGGGTGGCGCGGCTGACCAGCCGACACCATGGTCGGCAACCGGAGGTTCGCGCCGCCAGCGATGCGGGCGTCCGGACCCAGGGACGAGGAGCATCGTGACGGAGCAGCAGGACGCCATGCCGCAGCGGGGGACCGGCGTGCCGCCCGAGCACATCCGCGTCGTCGTCGCGGACGACCACCCGATGTGGCGCGACGCCGTGGCGCGCGACCTCGCCGACGCCGGGTTCGAGGTCCTGGCGACGGCAGACGACGGCCGTTCGGCCGTGGCCCGCACCCGAGCCACGGCACCGGACGTGCTCGTCCTCGACCTCAACCTGCCGGGGCTCACCGGCGCCCAGGTGTGCGCGGCCCTCGCGGCCGCGCAGGTCCCGACGCGGATCCTCATCCTCTCGGCGAGCGGCGACCACCAGGACGTCCTCGACGCGGTCAAGGCGGGAGCCCTCGGCTACCTCGTGAAGTCGGCCGGCCGCGAGGAGTTCCTCGCAGCGGTACGCGCGACCGCCGCCGGCGAGCCGGTCTTCGCCGCGGGTCTGGCCGGACTCGTGCTCGGCGAGTTCCGGCGCGTCAAGGCCGCCGGCGGTGGCGGCTCCGAGCGACCGGTTCCCGAGCTCACCGACCGCGAGACCGAGATCCTCAAGTACGTCGCGACCGGCATGGGCTACAAGGAGATCGCCGCGATGCTCTTCCTGTCGCACCGCACCGTGCAGAACCACGTGCAGAACATCTTCGGCAAGCTGCAGATGCACAACCGCGTGGAGCTCGTGCGTTTCGCGATGGAGCGCGGCCTCGACCTCGCCGACCCGACCTGACCCGTGACCGCGGCGCACGGCATACGTCGTCGGTGATCTCCCACGTGACCACCCAGGGAGCGGAAGGTTTCGGGATGCGGACCCGGACGGGGACGCCCCACAGCGACGTCTACGCTGACGGGGTGAACACGAGGACCGTCTCCGCCGATGCCGGCCTCGAACCCGATGACGGGTCCGAGGCCCTCGCTGCCCTCACGGCCGCGGCCGCCGAGCTCGAGGCCCAGCAGCAGCCTGCCTGGCCCGACACGGCTGCCCTGGCCGAGGTGATCGAGACGCTCGCCTCGTACCCGCCGCTCGTCTTCGCGGGCGAGTGCGACATCCTCACCGACCGCATGGCCAAGGCCGCCGTCGGTGAGGCCTTCGTCCTCCAGGGTGGCGACTGCGCCGAGACCTTCGCATCCGCCACCGCCGACAACATCCGCGACCGGATCAAGACGATCCTGCAGATGGCCGCGGTGCTGACCTACGGCGCGTCCGTGCCCGTCATCAAGATCGGGCGCATGGCGGGGCAGTACGCCAAGCCCCGCAGCTCGACCGTCGAGACCCGTGAGGGCGTCACGTTGCCCGCCTTCCGTGGCGACATGGTCAACGACTTCGCCTTCCACGAGACCGCCCGCATCCCCGACCCGCAGCGGCTCGTCCGCGCCTACCACGCGAGCTCGGCGACGCTGAACCTCGTGCGCGCCTTCACGACAGGTGGATTCGCCGACCTGCGGCACGTCCACGACTGGAACCGCGGCTTCGTCGCCAACTCGGCCAACCAGCGCTACGAGAAGATCGCCAAGGACATCGACAAGGCCATGCGCTTCATGTGGGCCTGTGGGGCCGACTTCGACGCCATGCGCACGGTGGAGTTCTACGCGGCGCACGAGGCGCTGCTGCTCGACTACGAGCGCCCGCTGACGCGCATCGACTCCCGTTCCGGTCGCCTCTACGACACCTCGGGCCACTTCGTGTGGGTCGGGGAGCGCACCCGCCAGCTCGACGGCGCGCACGTCGACTTCGTCTCGCGGATCAGCAATCCGATCGGTGTGAAGCTCGGCCCCAAGGCCGACATCGACGAGGTCCTGCGGCTCATCGACAAGGTCGACCCCAACCGCACACCGGGGCGCCTCACCTTCATCACGCGGATGGGGGCCGGCACGATCCGCGACGCGCTGCCGGCTCTCGTGGACAAGGTCACGTCGTCCGGTGCCACGGTCACGTGGATCTGCGACCCCATGCACGGCAACACGTTCGAGAGCCCCTCGGGCTACAAGACGCGTGACTTCGAGGACATCGTCGAGGAGGTCCGTGGCTTCTTCGAGGTGCACCAGTCCCTCGGCACGATCCCCGGCGGCATCCACGTGGAACTGACCGGCAACGACGTCACCGAGTGCCTCGGCGGCGCGGAGAAGATCATCGACTCCGACCTCGAGAAGCGCTACGAGTCGGTCTGCGACCCGCGGCTGAACCACCAGCAGTCGCTCGAGCTCGCCTTCCTCGTCGCCGAGATGCTCGGCCAGGCCTGACCGGTGGTGGCGACGAGCCCGTTCAAGGCGGACCTGCTCAGCGACACCCTGACCCGGCCGAGCGAGGCCATGCGCGAGGCGATGGCGCGGGCCGAGGTCGGTGACGACGTCTTCGGTGAGGACCCGACGCTGCGCGCCCTCGAGGAACGCGTCGCCGCGATGCTCGGACACGAAGCCGGGCTCTTCACCCCGTCCGGCTCGATGGCCAACCAGCTCGGTGTGCGGCTGCACGTGAAGCCGGGGGAGGAGCTCATCGGCGACTCCCTCGCCCATGTCGTCCGGGCCGAGCTCGGCGCGGCCGCCGTCCTCTCGGGCATCTCGTCGCGCACCTGGGTGTCCGAGCGCGGGCGGTTCCGTTCCGATGACGCCGCATCGCTCATGATCACCGGCGTCGGCCCCTACCAGGTGTGCACGTCGCTCGTGATCGTCGAGAACACCCACAACTTCGGCGGCGGCACGGTGCAGTCCCTCGAAGAGATCCGTCGGGCGCGCGAGCTGACGCGCGAGCGTGGCGTCGCGATGCACCTCGACGGTGCGCGGCTCTTCAACGCCCACGTCGCCTCGGGCGTGCCGGTCAGCGACTACGGACGGGAGTTCGACACCGTCTCGATCTGCCTCAGCAAGGGCCTCGGCGCCCCGGTGGGGAGCGTCCTCGTCGGCTCGGCCGACGCCATGGCCGAGTCGCGGATCTGGCGCAAGCGCTTCGGCGGTGGCATGCGCCAGGCCGGAATCCTTGCTGCCGCAGGTCTTTTCGCGCTCGACCACAATGTCGACCGCCTCGCCGACGACCACGCCCGTGCCCGACGGGCGGCCCAGGCGATGGCCGAGGCGGCTCCCGGCTCCGTCGACCTCGCCACGGTCGAGACCAACATCGTCATCGTCGACGTGGCCGCGGTGGGTTGGACCGCCGCAGCTTTCGTCGACGCCGCCCTCGCCGCCGGGGTGAGGACGTATGCCGTGGGGCCGGGTGCCGTGCGCCTCGTCTGGCACCTCGACGTGGACGACGCCGGCACCGACGTCGCGGTCGACGTCCTCACCGCGCTCCTGCGTTCGGCACCCGCCGCCTGAACACACGACGCCAGCTCCGCCCGGGTGGAGTTGTCGTGCGGTAGGGGGCGCTTCGGGCTGCGCTGGCTCCGCCCGGGTGGAGTTGTTGTGCGGTAGGGGGCGGTTCGGGCTGCGCGAGCTCCGCCCGGGTGGAGTTGTTGCACGGTAGGGGGCGGTTCGGGCTGCGCGAGCTCCGCCCGGGTGGAGTTGTTGTACGGGCGGCCGGTCAGACCTCGTGGTGGAGGACCTCGGCGGGCAGCTCGCCCGGGCGTCTGCGAGCCAGGAGCTCGACGGCAAACATCGCCGTGAGCACGAGGGCTCCACCGAGGACCATGCGCAAGGTTGCGGTCTCGTCGCCGAGCGTCACGGCGAAGGACGCGGCGAAGACCGGTTCGACCGTCATGATGATCGCGGCCCGGGTGGCCGGCATGTGCGCCTGCGCCCACGTCTGCACCCACAGGGCGAGGATGCTCGCGAAGACCACCATGTAGAGCACCGTGCCCCACTGTGCGGGGGTGCTCGGCAGGACGACACCGCCGGGGAGGGCCCCGACGATGCAGAGCACCGCGATGACGAGCATCTGCACGACGGACAGCCCGGTCGCGATCTCGGAGGCGCTGTGACGGCCCAGTCCCACGATGTGCAGCGCGTAGAGGGCGGCCGCCAGGAGGGTGATCGCCTCGCCGACACCGACCGACAGGCCGTTGAGGGACAGGAGTGCGAGACCCCCGGTCGCGAGTCCCACCGCGGCCCAGGTCGACCCAGGCACGCGCTCGCGCAGCAGCACGGCGGTGAAGACGGGTGTGAGCACGACGTAGGTTCCCGTGACGAAGCCCGACACGGAGGCTGGTGTCGTCGCGAGCCCCTGGGTCTGGAAGATCTGGGCCAGTCCGTAGAGAGCGCCGAGTCCCATGCCGACGAGGACCTGCCGACGACTGAGGGCGCGAACCGGTCGCCAGAAGATCATCAGCATGACGACGGCGGAGAGGGTGAAGCGAACCGCGAGGAAGTCGACCGGTGGGACGGCCTGGACGAGGTCGCGGATGAGGAAGAACGTCGAGCCCCAGACCGCCGTGAGGGCGACGAGCAGCAGCGTGGCGAGGCGCGTGCGCGCCGACGGTGTCACGAGGTCGGCTCAGACGATGGTCAGGACGATCGTGCTGCCCTTGGGCGCGGACTGGCCGCCCTTGACGCTCTGGCTCTGGACGAGGTCGAGAACGGCTCCGAGCAGCCCCGTCTCCTTCTTGACCGTGAAGCCGAGGTCGGTCAGCGTCTTCTCCGCGTCTCCGGACGAGCGGGCGACGACGTTGGGCACCTGCACCATGACCGGCCCCTTGGACACGACGAGCTTCACGGCGTCGCCTCGGTGCAGCGTGCCGCTCTCGGGTGACTGCGAGACGACCTGCCCGGCGGGGACGGTGTCGCTGTTGACGTCCTGGCCGCGCTGGACCGTGAGGCCGGCCTTGGTGATGGCCGCCGACGCTGCGTCGAATGCCGTGCGGGTGACGGTGGGCACCTCGATCGGCTCTCGTCCCTTGGAGACGACCACGGACACGGCGGTGGCGCGCTTGACCGACGCGTTCGAGGGCGGGTCCTGGGAGACGACGACCCCTGCGGGTACCGTCTCGCTCCAGGCCTGCGACTGCTCCCCGAGCCGGAGCGTCAGTGGCGAGAGCGCCGACCCGAGGTCTCCGGCCTTGAGCCCGACGAGGTTGGGGACGGCATACCGTTCCTGGCCCTTGGACACCACGAGGCGCACGGTCGAGCGCTTGCCGAGCTCGCTGCCTGCGGTCGGCTCGACCCGCAGCACGACGCCCTTGGCCTTGACCTCGGAGAACTCGCCGGTGGTGTCGACCGAGAGGGAGGCCTGCCGCATCGCGCCTTCAGCCTGCGAGATCTGCTCGCCGACGACCGCCGGCACGACGGTAGAGCCGCCCGGGCCGGCCGTGAACCACCAGCCACCGAACGCGGCGCCCGCAAGGACGAGGGCCGCCGCGATCCACAGTGGCAAACGCCGTCGAGCACCGTGGCCGTGGTGGCGGTCGATCGGCATGGCTGCGGTGTGCTCGAGGAGTGGGCCGTCGTCATCGTCGTGGACGGACAGACCAGCAAGTGCGGAACGACCGAGCTCGGTGGGGTGCGTGCGGTGGGTCTCCGGGCGAGCATCGGCCGCGCCGGAGCGGGATGACCGGTCGGCGGTCGACAGCCGCGTCGTCGCGGAGGTGGGCGCCAGCCCCGCGGTGCTGTCGGGGTCGGGCACGGCGGCGCCGCGGTGGTCGAGCTCGGAGGGGGACAGGCCGCGCCGGACCTCGCGCAGGGCCGTGACGAAGGCCGTCGCCGACTCGAAGCGGTCGTCCGGTTCGACGGCCGTGGCGCGTGCCACGAGGTCGTCGAGCGCAGCCGGGATCTCGGGCACGAGCGTCGACGGGGCGACCACCCCGCCGTGGACGTGGTTGTACGCGATCTGGATCGGCGTCCCGCCGGTGACGGCCTTGCGCCCGGTGAGCATCTCGAAGAGCAGCAGGCCCGCTGCATACACGTCACTTCGCGTGTCGGCCACGCCACGCTCGACCTGCTCGGGGGAGAGGTAGGAGACGGTGCCCAGCAGGACGCCGGTCTGGCTGGTCGTGGCCTGGTTGGTGATGGCACGGGCCAGGCCGAAGTCGGCGACCTTGACCTCGCCGTCACGGCGCACGATGACGTTCTCGGGCTTGACGTCGCGGTGGATCATGCCGGCCGCGTGCGCGGCCCGCAGCGCCAGCAGGATCGGCTCGAGGATGGCGAGCGACTCTCGGGCCGTCAGCGGCGACTCCTCGTGGATGACGTCGCGCAGGGTCTTGCCCTCGATGAGCTCCATCGCCAGGAAGACCTCGCCGGCGTCCTCCCCCTGGTCGAAGACCGCCACCACGTTGGGGTGGTTGAGGCGGGCGGCGGACCGGGCCTCGGCGCGGAACCGCTCCACGAAGACGGCGTCGGTGGCCAGGCCTGGCCGCATGATCTTCAGGGCCACCTCGCGGTCCAGGCGCCCGTCGAGCGCCACGTAGACGGAGGCCATGCCTCCGTCTGCGAGGTGGGAGAGGATGCGGTACCTGCCGTCGATCACCCGACCGACGAGGGCGTCCGCCACGCTGGACGTCACGGAGGGCAGTTTACGGGCAGACGCAACTCATCCCGTGCAGGCCGGCCGCGGCGGGGCCGCCAGGAGCGCGCGGTCGCGCTGCTCAGAGGCGGTCGTAGATGGCGAGCACGTTGGCCACGTAGCTCTTCGTGTCGTCGTACAGGCCCTTGGTGCGGACCGAGTAGATGCCCTGGTAGTAGCCGGCGATGGCCTGCTCTCGCGAGTCGGCGCTGGCCTGGAGGGCCCGGATGATCAGGACGCCGCCGGTGATGTTGTCCTGCGTGTCGTAGCGGTCGAGCGAGCGACCCGCGAGCTCGGAGGCCCACGTCTCGGCGACCGGCATGAGCTGCATGACGCCGACGGCGTCGGTGTAGGACACGGCGCGCTGGGAGCATCCGGACTCGAGCGAGGCGATGGCGAGCGCCAGCTTGGGGTCCACGCCGTGGCGAGTCGCCGTCGCCCGGATCATGGCCGTGATGTCGCTGCGGCCGGGGACGTCCATGGCGGCGAGCTTCGCGGTGCTCTCCGCGACGGCCTGCGCCGTCTTGCTGGGGTACTGGTAGCCCGACGGGGGAGTCGGGGCCGGGGTGTTCTCGGCCGAGGACCCCGCACCCGGGACGGTGATCTTCTGCCCGACGTAGATGAAGGAGGAGCTGCCCAGCTTGTTGGCCGAGAGCAGTTTCGTCAGGGAGACCCCGTAGCGCTGCGCGAGCGCGCCCATAGTGTCACCGGCGCGCACGACGTACGTGGCGTCCCCCGCGGACGGCTTGGCGGGACCGGGAGTCGTCGTGGAGGCGGAGGACGCGGGGCCGGGGACGAGCAGCTTCTGCCCGGGCTGGATCAGGGCGCCGCCGCCGCTGAGCTGGTTCTTCTCGACGATCGCCTGGATCGTCGAGCGGTGGGCGATGGCGAGGTCCCAGAGCGTGTCGCCCGGGCGGACCGTGACGGTCTCCCACGGCGTGGCGGCGACGGGGGCGACGGTGGCGTGGGCGGGCAGCGCGAGCGCGGCGACGTCGGCGAAGGGCATGAGGGGGAGTCCTTTCCTGGGGCCCGAGCTGAGTGAGAGACGTGGAGGGGCGGTCGGAAGGGTGCATTCGAGTGCGGGGATGGTCTGGTTCCACGGGAGCCGGGGCTTGCTCTAGGGCGAAATGTGACGCTTGTGAGCCATGTGGCGTCTGTGACCATAGCGCACGGTTGTGAACTAAAGCGTAAATACACCAGTGTAATTCGTTGTCCTGGTCGTTCCCCGCCCACCTGCGTCGGCGGTTCCGGACGGGTGGATGCCCGAGGGGTGATCGAGGGAGTTCGCGAGCCGGGCGCCCACGGTGGCAGACTCTTGCACCGTGAGCGAGACCCCTGAATTGCAGCCCGTCGAGTCCTCCACCCGCGACCTCGAGTCGCTCGTCGGGGCGTGGTTGACCGTGCCCGACGCCGCTGGGCGGCTCGGCGTGCCGCTGTCCCGCGTGCGCCAGCTCATCGCGGACCGGGAGGTCCTCGCCGCACGCATCGGCGACCGCCGCGTCGTCGCCATCCCCGCCAAGTTCTTCGGCGAGACCGGCCCCCGCCCCGAGCTGCGCGGCACCTTCACCGTCCTCGCCGACGGCGGCATGAACGACGACGAGATCATCGAGTGGCTGCACACCCCGGACGAGACGCTGCCCGTCGAGGGCGCGCCCATCGACGCGATGTTGGCCGGTCACAAGACCGAGGTCCGGCGCCGCGCGCAGGAGCTCGCCTTCTGAGACCTCCGAAGACGCTGCCCCTGCCGGGGTGACCGGGCCAGGCGACCGACGAGGTATGCCGTGTGGCGCAGTCCCAGCGGTCGCCAGGGCGAGCGCCGGATCGGGTGTCAGGACCGCCGGGCCGTCGAGACCGCGACGAGGGCCTCAAGCACGTCGAGGGCGGGCGCGTCGTAGGAGCCGGTTTCGCGGGCCCGGTCGAGAGCGCGGCACGCGTCGTCGGCCAGGGCGGTGATGAGGTCCTCGACCCGGTCGACGGCGCCGGTGTCGACGAGCACCCGCCGGATGGCCTCGACGCCCTCGAGCTCGAGGTCGTCACGGCCGAGGAGGCCCTCGACGATCTCGCGCTGGGAGTCTGACGCCGCGTCGAGAGCATGCGCGACGAGGACCGTGCGCTTGCCCTCACGCAGGTCGTCGCCGGCCGGCTTGCCGGTGGCCTCGGGGTCGCCGAAGACGCCCAGGAGGTCGTCACGCAGCTGGAACGCCTCGCCCAGCGCAAGGCCGTAGTCGGACAGGGGTGCGAGAGCGCCGTCCGGAGCGCCGCCGACGAGCGCACCGATGAGGAGGGGGTGCTCGATGGTGTACTTCGCGCTCTTGAAACGGATCACCTGGCGGGCCGAGGCGACCCGGGCCTCGAGGTCGAGGCCGTCCCAGCCTCGAGCCGACTCGAGGAGGTCGAGGAACTGGCCGCCCATCAGCTGCGTGCGCATCGTGTCGAAGAGCTGACGTCCGCGTGCCAGCTCCTCGCCGGGCAGGCCGCACGTCGCATACATCTCGTCGCACCACGTGAGGCACAGGTCACCGGCCAGGATCGCGGTGCCCTCGCCGAACCGGTCGGCGTCACCTGCCCAGCCGCGCTGCTGGTGCAGCGAGGCGACGGCGCGGTGGGCGGACGGCATACCCCGTCTCGTGTCGCTGCGGTCCATGACGTCGTCGTGGAGCAGCGCGGCGCCCTGGAAGAACTCCATGCTCGCGGCGAGGCGGACGAGCGCGTCGGAGTCGGCTCCGCCGGCGGCGCGGTAGCCCCAGTAGAGGAACCCGGCGCGCAGGCCCTTGCCGCCGGTCAGCAGGCCGGACACGGCCGACACGAGCGGGGCCGTCTCGTCACCGATCGCGGCGAGCGACTGCGTGGCCCCGGCGATCTGCCCGTCGATCGCGTGCTGCACCCGACGGCGCAGCACGTCGAGGTCGGTGGGGGTCTGCACGGGGTCCTCCATCGAGTCGCGGAAATGGTGGTCAGCCTACGCGGCGCGCCGGTCGCACCGTGAACAGCCCACACGACCTGGACCCGCTCGGCCTAGGGTGTGCGGCATGGCACACGGCACGGCATCCTCGATGGCGCGGGCGGAGCGGTTCACGCGATCCATCCCGGCGATGATCGAGGCCGACACCCCGACGTTCAGCTTCGAGTTCTTCCCGCCCAAGGACGACGCCTCCGAGGCGCAGCTCTGGGACGCCATCCGCCGCCTCGAGAAGGTCTCGCCGAGCTTCGTCTCGATCACCTACGGCGCCGGGGGCGGCACACGCGGCCGCACCGTGCGCCTCACCCAGCGCGTCCTCGAGGCGACCTCGCTGACGCCCATGGCTCACCTGACGTGTGTCGGCCACTCGGTCGCCGAGCTGCGCAGCATCGTCGGGTCGTATGCCGCCGCCGGGGTCCGCAACATCCTGGCCCTGCGCGGTGACCCCCAGGGCGGGCTCGGCCAGCCCTGGGTCGCGCATCCCGAGGGCCTCGACCACGCCGACGAGCTCGTCTCCCTCGTGCGTAGCCTCGGCGACTTCACCGTGGGCGTCGCGGCCTTCCCCGACGGCCACCCCGAGTCGGGCGACATCAGTGAGGACGCCGAGACCCTCGTCCGCAAGGAGCGCGCGGGTGCGGAGTTCGCCATCACGCAGATGGTCTTCGACGTCGACAACTATCTCCGGCTGCGTGACGAGCTCGCGCGACGCGGCTCCCGGCTCCCCGTCGTCCCGGCGATCATGCCGATCACCAACGCGCGCCAGGTGGTGCGCATGGCGCAGCTCGCGGGCCAGCCGATGCCGGCCACGGTCACCGACCGCCTCGAGCGCCACGGCGACGACGCCGCCGGCGTGCGCGCCGAGGGCATGGCCATCGCGACCGAGTCGTCACGCCGGCTGCTCGACGAGGGAGCACCCGGCATCCACTTCATCACGATGAACCGCTCGTCAGCGACGCTCGAGGTCTTCGGCAACCTCTGAGGCACCGGGCGAGCCCGGTGGTGGCCGGGGACGACCGAACGGCCGACCCCCGGAAAGGGCCGGCCGTCCGGTTCGGTGGCGCCGGGTGGTCAGCTGCTGGACGGGGTGGTCGTCGCCGTGCCGCCGGGGGATGCCGGTACCTCGCCCTGGAGTCCCTGGAGTCCCTGCTGGCCCTGGGGGCCGTCGCCGTCGTGGTCGCCGCCATGCCCGCCGGGCCCGCCCGGGCCGCCCTCCTGGACGGCCGTCACCGCGAAGGACGCGTTGACCTGCACCGTGATGTGGGTGCCGTCGGCGCGCACCATGTGCGCCTCGTAGACCCCGTCCGAGTCGGTCTCGACCCGCTCGATCGTCGCGGTCGGCTCCTTGGCCTTGGCGGCCGCCGTCACCTTGGCGGCCGTGTCGCCCGTGAGCAGCTTCTCGTCCGAGCGCATGGGCTTGCTGGGGTCGGTGTTGCCGTTGCCGGTCATGCCCGGGGTGCGTGCACCCTCGCCGGCCTGCCCGTAGGCGCCGCTCGTCGTGGTGCCGGTGCTGCCCGTCTCGTTCGCGCTGGCGAGAGCCGCCCCGCCGAGCGCGAGGGCTGACGCGGCCACGATCCCGGCGCCTGCCAGCGCGATGGTCTTGTTCTTCATCCGTTCCACTCCTTCGATGGGCTGGCCTCGTGCCAGCTGTGTCCACCGTCGGCGGCAGCGCTGTGGTCACCCCCTCGCCCGCGTGGGGACGTCCTGTGAGCCGGGCGCCGACCTGTGAACGGCACGGCCCCCGGGGCCACCGCGAAGGGGGCCGGGGTCAGGTCTGCTGCTCGAGCCGTTCGTCGGCGCGCGTCCTTCGAGAACGCAGGGCGCGCCGTTGGACCGTCGGTGCGTCGCGTCCTCGGTGCTCGGACGGCGCGGCGATCCCCACCCGCTCACCCCAGGCGTCGTAGCGACGCTTGTAGCGGCGGATGCGGGCGGCCAGCTTGTAGACGAGGAAGGCGCCGAGCAGGAGCAGGAGCAGGGCGATGGCCGCTGCCCACCACGGGTGCGCGATGGCGAGGGCCGTGACCCCGGTGACCGTGACGTCCTCGGTGGTGCTGACGAGGACGTTGCTGGCGGGCTCGGGGGAGGTGTTGACGGCGGCCCGCAGCCCGGCCTTGATGCCGTGCGAGATGAGGGCGGTGACGCCGCCAGTGGCGGCACCGACGGCCGCGTCGAGGGAGGCCGTGTCGTGGCCGATGAGGTAGCCGATCGTGGCCCCGACCGCCGGTCTGACGACCGTGTGCACCGAGTCCCAGACGGAGTCGACGTAGGGGATCTTGTCGGCGAGCATCTCGACCGCGAAGAGGATCCCCGCGCCGATGAGCACGTCGGTGCGGGCGAGGGCGTTGGGGATCTGGCTGAGACCCCAGATCTTGTCGGCGAGCCCGAGGACGAGCACGACCGCGTACGCGTTGATCCCGCTGCCCCACCCGGTGGTGAAGGCCATGGGGATGAGCTCGGCGCCCACGACACCCCTTCGGTCGTGCGCCGGTCGCTGTGCGCCGGTGCGTCTGCTGCTGGGCCGGACGGCCGAGCACAGGTCCAACGTCCGCGACGCTCCCGCATTCCCGGAGACCGCGCAACGGGACGCGCGCAGCCGGCAGGCAGCGGAAGGGGCCCGATCCATGAGCGGACAGGACCCCTGCACCTCTCCGTTCGCGGACCGGACCCGCTGGCCCCACTCTGCCGACGGCCGAGACGCGCGGACCTGAGCACAACTACTCAGATTGGTCCGGATCGTGACGGAACGGGCCCGGGTGCGGGCCTTCGCGCAAGGTCGGCAACGGCCCGTGGACCGTCTTGACAGCCTGTCGGCGGCAGGGGTTAGGCTTCGAGTGTCGAACAAGTGTTCGAACAGCAATGATCAGTCAGGTTGTCAGTTCAGTCGTCGGTTGGTGTCGGACCGCTCGTGTGGGGCGCGGGTGGTTCGGGTCGTGATGTCGGCCTCGACGTGTCCGAGGGAGACGTGTCGTGGTGCGTAGGTTCAGTGACTCCGTGCAGGTGAGAGTGCGCGAGCGGGAGCAGTCAGGGGCGGTTCAGTCAGGGGCGGTTCAGTCAGGGGCGGTTCAGTCAGGAGCGGTTCAGTCAGGGGCGGTTCGGCAGGCTCGGACTGCGGGGAGGTCCGAGTCGGTCCCGGGACCCCTCCAGGCCGGGTCCCTCGAGTCGTCGCCCGAGGCGTTCATCTGGCGCGGACGCCTCTACGTCGTGCGTGGCGTCCTGGCGCACTGGCGCGAACGACGGGCGTGGTGGCGCGACGCGCTCGAGGCCGACGAGGCGCAGGTGCGTCCCGGCGAGATGCTCGTCGCAGCAGCGAGCGAGCAGCACGTCTGGCGCGTCGAAGCGAGCCCCGGCTGGTCGTTCACGCCCGGGGTCTATGACCTCGCCCATGACGAGTCCCCGCACGGCGACCGGTGGTCGCTCGTCCGGGTTGCCGACTGACCATTCCCGGTTCGGAGAAAGAGGAGACCACCGTGACCGCCGCCCACCTGCGCCGCCCACCCATCTCGGTCGCCGTGCTCGACCTGCTCGAGCGGGCCCGTGTGACGCTCGAGTCCGCGTGCCGCACCACCGAGGCTTCCGAGCGCTACCGCGACGCCCACCTCGGTGCACTGCGCGCCGCTGCCGCCCTCGTCGCGGCCCGGACCGTCCCCACGCCGCGAGCGCGCCCCCGCAGCGTCTGGCAGGTGCTGCCCGGCGTCGCGCCCGAGCTGGGGGAGTGGGCCGCCTTCTTCGCGGCCTGCTCGGCCCACCGGTCGGTCATCGACCGGGGCGGCCACATCAGCGCGCGCGAGTCCGACGACCTGCTGCGCCAGGCCGAGATGTTCCTCGAGATCGTGCAGGACCTGCTCGGTGTCCCGCTCACGGTCCCCCTGCCGCAGTCGATCACGCCCGTCTCGAGAAGCCGGGCGAGCGGGGCGTGACGACCAGCATGACCACCAGCATGACCACCACCATGACCAGCGGCGCCGCGGGCGAGAGCTTCGTGCACCTGCACGTCGCCTCGGGCTACTCCATGCGCTACGGCACGGCCAGGCCCCACCAGCTCGTCGAACGGGCGGCCGCCTTCGGCCAGCCGGCTCTCGCCCTGACCGACCGCGACGGACTCTACGGCGCGGTCAAGTTCGTGCGTGCGTGCATGGAGCACGACATCGCCCCGATCCTCGGTGTCGACCTCGCCATCGGGCCCGAGCAGCCTGAACGCCAGCGTCCCGCGCGCACCCCGGTGCGGGGTGGCGCGCTCGTCGACCCGCGGCTGCCTCGCGTCACGGTGCTGGCGCGTGGCAGCGGCAGCGGCCTCGCGCCGGGCGCGGGATGGGCAGCGCTCTGCCGGCTCGTCACCGCAACCCACCTGCGCGGTGAGCGCGGCAACCCCGTCACGACCGCGAGCCTCGTCGCCGAGCACGCGCGCACGTCGCCCTCCTCGCCCTCCTCGCCCACGTCGCCCACGACGGAGGACGACGGACCCGGCGGCCGTGGCGGACGGCATACGTCACCGGTGGCGGACGGCGGCCCCTCTCGCCTCGTCGTGCTCCTCGGACCCGACTCCGACGTCGGTCGGGCGGTGCTCGCCAAGCGTCGGGACCGCGCCCGAGCGGCCCTCGAACGCTGGATGGCGCTGCTCCCGCGGGGCGCCGTCGTCGTCGAGGTCGTGTGCCACGGCGGACCGGAACACCAGCCCGGCAGCCTCGGCCAGGCTGCACGCATGCTGGCGCTGGCCCGAGAGGTCGGCGTGCCGAGCGTCATCACGGCAGCGGTGCGCCACACCGACCCCCAGGACGCCGCCATCGTCGATGTCCTCGACGCCGCCCGCCGGCTCGTCGCCCTCGACGCCCGCCACCTCGACCGCGTCACGACGGCCGGGCACCTCTCGCCGACCCCCCTGATGCACGCCCTCGCCCTCGACATCGTGCAGGTCTCCGGGCCCGGTCTCGTCGGCGGCGGGTCACGTGCCCGCGAGCAGGCACGCGAGCTGCTCGCCCGCACCACGGCGCTCGCCGCCGAGTGCGTCCAGGACCCACGAGCCGACCTCGGCATCGGCTCGGTGCACCTGCCCGAGCCGGGCATCCTCGGCATCCGGCCCGGCACCAACCCGCACCGCGTCCTCGCGCGCCGGTGCCGCGAGTCCATCCCGACCCGCTATCCCGGCCGCTCCGAGAGCGAGCTCGTCGCGGTCAGCGACCGGCTCGAGGACGAGCTCGGCGTCATCGAGACGCTCGGCTACGCGACCTACTTCCTCACCGTCGCCCAGGTCTGCGACCTCATCCGTGAGATGGGGGTGCGGGTCGCGGCCCGGGGGTCAGGCGCAGGGTCGCTCGTCAACTACCTCCTCGGCATCTCCGGCGTCGACCCTATGCGGCACGGCCTGCTCATGGAGCGCTTCTGCTCACCGCTGCGCGCCGAGCTGCCCGACATCGACATCGACGTGGAGTCCGCCCGCCGCACCGAGATCTACGAGCGCATCCTCGACCACTTCGGCGGCGACCGCGTCACGTGCGTGTCGATGATGGACACCTACCGGGTGCGGCACGCGATCCGCGACGCCGGCGCCGCGCTCGGGCTGCCGCCGCCCGAGGTCGACGCCATGGCCAAGGCCTTCCCGCACATCGCGGCACGCAACGTGCGCCATGCCCTCGCCGAGCTGCCCGAGCTGCGGGCGAGCGGTCTCGACGTGCCGCGCCTGCAGCTGATGTTCGACATCGTCGAGCGGCTCGACGGGCTGCCCCGGCACATCGCCCTGCACCCCTGCGGGGTCGTGCTGTCCGACTCCGTCCTGCTCGACCGCACCCCGGTCGAGGCGAGCTGGCTCGGCTTCCCGATGAGCCAGTTCGACAAGGACGACGTCGAGGAGATGGGCCTGCTCAAGCTCGACGTCCTCGGCATCCGGATGCAGTCGGCGATGGCCCACGCGATCGACGAGGTCGAGCGTGTCGACGGCGACCACATCGACCTCGACGACGAGTCGCAGGTGCCCTTCGACGACGAGCCGACCTTCGAGCTCGTCCGGTCGACGAAGACCCTCGGCTGCTTCCAGATCGAGAGCCCCGGGCAGCGCGAGCTCATCGGCAAGTTCGGGCCGCGCAGCTTCGACGACCTCATCATCGACATCTCGCTCTTCCGGCCCGGCCCGGTCAAGAGCGACATGATCATCCCCTTCCTCAACGCGAGGCAGGGGTGGAAGGACCCCTCCTACCTCCACCCGACGCTCGTGCCCGCACTCGAGGAGACCGAGGGTGTCGTCGTCTTCCACGAGCAGGTGCTGATGATCGTCGCCGAGACGACCGGCGTGACCCTGGCCCAGGCCGACGAGGTGCGCCGTGCGCTCGGCACCCCCGACGGACAGAAGCGGATCGAGGCGTGGTGGCGCCCAGCGGCCCGGGCCCGCGGCTACGCCCCCGACGTCGCCGACAAGATCTGGGAGGTCCTCAAGGCCTTCGCGTCGTTCGGCTTCTGCAAGGCCCACGCCGCAGCGTTCGCCCTGCCGACCTACCAGTCGGCCTGGCTCAAGACGCACCACCCGGCCGCCTTCCTCGCCGGGGTGCTGACCCACGATCCCGGGATGTACCCCAAGCGGCTCATCCTCGACGACGCCCGTACCTTCGGCATCGCGATCCTCGGCCTCGACGTCAACGTCTCGACCGGCTCCTACCGCTTCGAACGCACCGACGACGGCGGCGAGGCCATCCGGCTCTCGCTCGCGGACGTCCACGGCATCAGCGAGGCCGAGGTCGCGCAGATCGTCGCCGGCCAGCCCTACTCCAGCCTCTCCGACTTCTGGCAGCGCGCTCACGTGTCCCGCCCGATCGCCGAGAAGCTCGTGCTGGCAGGGGGATTCGACTCCCTGCACGACATCGACCTCGGGGGGCCGTCACGGCTCGACGAGAGCGGGTCCGGCGTCGTGGGCCGCACCCGGGGCGGTCTCGGCCGTCGCGGACGGGTCACCCGGCGCGACCTGCTGCTCCACGTCGCCGAGCTCGACCGGTGGTCATCGTCACAGCGCTCGTCGCGCCGGTCCTCCCGGCGGGTCTCGGCCGCGAGCCGGTCCTCGGGACCGGCCTCGACACGGGGGCGGGTCACGTCCGTCTCGGCCACCGGCGACATCCGGGCGCTCGCGGCCGCGCAGTCCCAGGCCTCCGCGGGAGCGCCCGGGCACATCGCGACGCAGCTGACGCTGGACCTCGGCGACACGCCACGGCTGTCCGCGACGAGCGGGCTGCCCGAGATGACCGGTCCAGAGCAGGTCCGGGCCGAGCTCGAGGTGCTCGGCCTCGACGCGAGCGGCCACGTCGTCGACTTCTACGGTCCGCTGCTCGACGCGCTCGGCGTGACCCGGGCGCGCGACCTGCTCTCCGGACGCAGCGGTCGCGAGGTCCTCGTCGCCGGGGTCAAGGTCGCCACCCAGACCCCGCCGATCCGCACCGGCCGCCGCGTCGTCTTCCTCACCCTCGACGACGCCACGGGCCCGGCCGACCTCACCTTCTTCGAGGACGTCCAGGGACCGTATGCCGCCACCGTCTTCCACTCGTGGTTGCTGCTCTGCCGCGGGGTCGTGCGACGCACCGGTCCGCGCGGCGTCTCGATCCGGGCCACCGGCGCCTGGGAGCTCTCGGCCCTGCAGGACGCGTGGACCTCGGGCGGCATCACCGCTGTCCGCGACGCGCTCGACGCCGCCGACCGTGCGGCGTGGGAGCGGGCCACCGCCCTCGCCGGTCCCGACGGGGCTCCGGCCGGGGTGGGTGAGGGCCCGGAGGGGCGGCGCGTGCTCGTCCACGCCTCGGGGTTCAAGCAGTCGCCGTACGCCGACATCAAGCCGGCCGGCGACGACGTCAGAGGCCCCCGAGGCACGAGTCGGCTCGTGCCCACCGAGACCGTCGGTGGGCCGCCACGCAAGCTGTGGCACGCGAGCCCGGGAAGCTCGGGGCACTAGGGTGAGGACGCACACGAACCACACGCAGCACCACGCGTACCACGTTCCCAGACGGAGGATCCCGTGCCCGACGAGCAGCGCCCCCAGCGACGTGGAGGGGTCCGGCCGTCGGCGGTCGTCTCGGCCGTGGGCCGCATCGCCGACGAGTGCAGCACCCGCCTCGGCCGTCCGCTCGAGGTGCTCGACCTCGGCGGTGGCACCGGTGGCGTCGCCGTCCCGCTCGCCGAGGCCGGGCACCACGTCACCGTCGTCGACCCCAGCCCCGACGCGCTCGCGTCGCTCGGTCGCCGGGCCCACGAGGCCGGCATCATCGATCGCATCACCGCGGTCCAGGGCGACGGTGACTCGCTGGGCGCCGTCCTCGCCGATCGTCGCGTCGACCTCGCCTGCTGCCACGGCACGCTCGAGTTCGTCGACGACCCCGCCGCCACGCTCCACGCCATCGCCCAGGTCCTGGGGGAGGGCGGCGTCCTCTCGCTGCTCGTCTCCGGTCGGCTGTCCGTCGTCTTCGCCAAGGCCATCGCGGGCGAGTTCGGGCAGGCGCGCGCGGCCCTCGTCGACCCGTCCGGCCGCTGGGGCAGCACCGACCCGCTCCCGCGTCGTTTCGACGTCGAGCAGCTCGAGACCCTCCTCGCCGAGGCCGGCTTCACCGACGTCCGGGTCCGGGGCACCAACATCCTCGGCCACCTCGTACCGGCCTCGCTCATCGACTCCGAGGCCGATCGCGCCGCTCTGGCCGAGCTCGACGACCTGCTCGTCTCCGGCCCGGGACGCGAGTTCCTCCGAACCCTCGGCAATGCTCTCCACGTCGTCGCGCGTCGCGACTGACCGGCCGGCGACCGACCGGGCCGTGGTGAGTCCGTCGCACCGTCGGGTGGTCCGACGATGAGCCGCCGCCAGTTCACCGCACCGACCCGGCGGAGCGCCGAGCCGCCCGACGACACCGGCTGCACCGTCCTGCACGTCGACATGGACGCCTTCTACGCGTCAGCCTCGCTCATCTCCCGCCCGGAGCTGAGGGGTCGACCGGTCATCATCGGCGGCGCGAGCGGTCGCTCCGTCGTGCTCTCGGCGACCTACGAGGCGCGCGCCTTCGGAGTCACCTCGGCCATGCCGATGGCGCGTGCCCAGCGACTGTGCCCGCAGGCGGTCATCATCGAGCCCGACCACCGTCGCTACGCCGCCATCTCCGAGGCCGTCATGGCCACCTTCGCCACGATCACCGACAGCGTCGAGCCGCTCTCGCTCGACGAGGCCTTCCTCGACGTGTCCGGGGCCGTACGCCGACTGGGACGTCCTACCCAGATCGCCGAGCAGTTGCGCGACACCATCGCCGACGAGCAGGGCATCACGTGCTCGGTGGGGGTGGCCTCGACGAAGTTCGTCGCCAAGCTCGCCTCCAACCTCGCCAAGCCCGACGGGCTCATCGTCGTGCCCCGCGAGGAGGTCGTGTCGTTCCTGCACCAGCTGCCGGTCGGGGCGATCTGGGGCGTCGGCGACAAGACCGAGGAGCACCTGCACCGTCTCGGCCTGCGCACGGTGGCCGACCTCGCCCACACTCCCGTCGAGACCCTCCAACGGGCCCTCGGTGACGTGGCGGGCCGTAGCCTGCACGACCTCGCGTGGGGCCGCGACCCCCGGTCGGTCGTGCCCGAGAGGCGCGAGAAGTCGATCGGCGCCGACGAGACCTTCGCCCACGACATCGACGACCCGGTCCGCATCCACCGCGAACTGCTGCGCCTCGCCGACCGGACCGCTGCCCGGGCCCGGTCCGCCGGCATGATGGGACGCACCGTGTCGATCAAGGTCCGGTTCGCCGACTTCACGACGATCACCCGGGCCAGGACGCTGCGCCACCACACCGACGTCTCCCGCGACATCTTCGCCACGGCCCGCGAGCTCTACGACCGGCTCGGCCTCCAGCGGGCCCGGATCCGGCTCGTCGGCGTCCGCCTCGAGGGCCTCGTGCCGTCGGCCGTGGCCCCCATCCAGGCCACCCTCGACGAGCCCGAGCACGGGTGGCGCGAGGCCGACCGAGCCGTCGACCGGGCGAGCGCCCGCTTCGGCGCGGGATCAGTGCGTCCAGCATCACTCATGCCTGACCGGACCTCGGGTTCCCAACGCGAGCGGCGCGACCTATCCTGAGGGAAACAAGTCCGTGTCGGTCGGTTCCGGCATACGATTAAGGCACAGTCGATTTCGCACCAGGGAGGTGCCGAGTGGCACTCTCGGAACACGAGGAAGCGCTCCTCCAGCAGATGGAGGAAGCCCTCTACGCAGAAGACCCTCGCTTCGCGTCACGCATCGAGAAGACGAAGTCGCGGGGTCTCGGCCGTGGTCGCGTCGTCGTCGGTGTCGTTGCGGGCGTGGCAGGGCTGGCCCTGGTCGTGTTCTCCGCGATGAGCAGCAACATCTGGCTGGGTGCGGGTGGTTTCGCGATCATGGTGGCCGGCATCGTCTATGCCATCACGCCGTCCCGGACCAAGCTCGCCGCCGTCGGCAGCGACGGCACGACCAAGCCCCGTTCGGGCAAGGTCAAGGCCAGCACCTCCAGGCAGGGCACCTTCATGGAGCGCCTCGAGGAACGATGGGAGAAGCGCCGCCGCGACCAGTGGTGACGCGTCGCGCTCCGACCATCCATCTGCACAGGACCCTGACGGACGTCGTCGGGGTCCTTCTGCGTCTCGCGCGGTCAGAGGGGCGAGCCGCGGACCGGACGGGGCTGGGGACCTAGGGGCTGGCGACGTAGACGGCCACGCCCCACGTCGCGATGATGGCGAAGGCGGTCGCCAGCTCGATGCCGATGTTGAGGCCGACGGCTCGGATCGCCTGGCCGGTGGCCCGCCAGGCCGCACGGTGCTCGCGGTGCTTGGCCAGCTCGAGGACGTAGACCGCCAGGACGAAGCCCAGCGGGGCGCCGACGACCGGGACCACGAAGAAGCCGAGCACGGCCACGGCCAGCGCCACGGCCACGACGGCGCCGTCGACCCCGGCCGACTTCATCCGGCGCCCGGGGAGGACGTACTTCGCGACGAGGCCCACGGCATACAACACCGTGGCGACACCGAAGACGAGCCAACCCGGCCCGTCCTGACGTGCGAACGCCCACACGAGCGTCGCGCCCCAGACCACGATGAGTCCCGGGAGCACCGGGACGACGATGCCGACGGTGCCCACCACCATCGCGAGCAGAACGAGGACGTTCGTCGCGGTGATCACAGGGCAGTCGTCGGCGGCGTTCGGATCAGGATGGGGTCAGGAGGGGCCGGGTCGGAGATCGCCTGTGGGACTCAGCGTTCGTCCACGGGAGCGGATCCCGGGATCTCGGTGAGTCGGTCCGTCTCGTCGCGGATGTCGAGAGCCTTGTCCTTCAGCGCCGGGAGGTGCTCCCGACCGTGGTGCGCGCAGAAGAGCAGCTCTCCGCCGGAAACGAGGCGGGCGCGGATGTAGGCCTGAGCCCCACACCGGTCGCAGCGGTCAGCAGCGGTCAGTTCGGGTGCCAGTGCTGTCGTCATCGTGTTCGCCTCTTTCCTCCCTCGGGGGTTCCCCGGAGGGAAACCCTGCCATGTACGTCCGACACTCGGTCGGTCCATCCGGTGGACCTCTCGTGTCTCGCGGACGTTCCAACAGTGAATCACGTCGAATGCTTCCCGACGATCAGGCTCGGAGGCTGAGACGCCCCGTGCACAACATCGTTACGCGTCGGTGATTCGCCGCCGCCCGGCCGGCGGATGGTCCGCCTGCCCAGCGTGCCTCCGGGGGACGGTCGGCGGGGGTGGCTAGGCTGCCACTGCCAGCCCCTCCACAGCCCGACCGCTGGCCGTTCCCGACCGAAAGAGATCGACACACGTGGCCTCCGCCTCCCGACCTGCTCCCTCCGGCAACGGCGACTACACCGCGCGCCACCTCCAGGTCCTCGAGGGCCTCGAGGCCGTGCGCAAGCGCCCGGGCATGTACATCGGCTCGACCGACCAGCGCGGTCTCATGCACTGCCTGTGGGAGATCATCGACAACGCGGTCGACGAGGCGCTAGCCGGCGTCTGCACCGGCATCGAGGTGATCCTCAGCAGCGACGGCTCCATCGAGGTCAGGGACAACGGTCGAGGCATCCCCGTCGACATCGAGCCCCGCACCGGCCTGTCCGGTGTCGAGGTGGTCTTCACGAAGCTGCACGCCGGTGGCAAGTTCGGTGGCGCGTCGTATGCCGCCACCGGTGGCCTCCACGGGGTCGGGGCGTCCGTCGTCAACGCGCTGTCGGCACGGCTCGACGTCGAGGTCGACCGCGCCGGCAAGACGTACGGCATGAGCTTCCGCCGCGGCGAGCCCGGCACCTTCACCGACCGCTCGCCGGTGCACTCGCCGGACGCCGAGTTCACCCCCTACGAGAAGAAGAGCGCGCTGCCGGTCGTCGGCAAGGCGAAGCGTGGCGTCACCGGCTCGCGGGTGCGCTTCTGGCCCGATCGGCAGATCTTCCTCAAGGACGCCGAGCTCGACTACGACGCCATCCTCGGCCGCGCCCGGCAGACCTCCTTCCTCGTCCCCGGTCTGCGTCTCGTCATCCGCGACGAGCGCCGCCTCAAGGGCACGCCCGGGGAGGAGGGTCCGATCGAGGAGGTCTTCCAGCACGACGGCGGCATCACCGACTTCGTCGAGTTCCTCGCGCCCGACACCCCGATCACCGACGTGTGGCGCCTCGAGGGCTCCGGCACCTTCACCGAGACCGTCCCGGTCCTCGACGTCAACGGCCACATGACCCCGACCGAGCTCGAGCGCGAGTGCGGCGTCGAGGTCGCGCTGCGCTGGGGACAGGGCTACGACACGAAGCTCCAGTCCTTCGTCAACATCATCACGACGCCCAAGGGCGGCACCCACGTCACGGGCTTCGAGCAGTCGATCGTCAAGGTCTTCCGCAAGCAGATCGAGGTCAACGGCCGGCGGCTCAAGGTCGGCAACGACAAGCCCGAGAAGGACGACATCCTCGCGGGCATGACCGCGGTCGTCACGGTGCGTCTGGCCGAACCCCAGTTCGAGGGGCAGACCAAGGAGGTCCTCGGCACCAACGCCGTGCGCGCCATCGTCGCCAAGGTCGTCGAGAAGGAGCTGACCGACCGGCTGACGTCGACCAAGCGTGGCGACAAGGCCCAGGCGGCGCTGCTGCTCGAGAAGGTCGTCTCGGAGATGAAGTCGCGCATCAGCGCGCGGCTGCACAAGGAGACCCAGCGACGCAAGAACGCCCTCGAGAGCTCGACCCTGCCGTCCAAGCTGCGCGACTGCCGCACCACCGACGTCGAACGCTCAGAGCTGTTCATCGTCGAGGGCGACTCGGCGATGGGCACCGCGAAGGAGGCACGCAGCTCCGAGTTCCAGGCGCTGCTGCCGATCCGCGGCAAGATCCTCAACGTCCAGAAGGCGTCGGTGTCCGACATGCTCAAGAACGCCGAGTGCGCCTCGATCATCCAGGTCATCGGGGCCGGCTCCGGCCGCAGCTTCGACCTGTCGGCCGCGCGCTACGGCAAGGTCATCATCATGACCGACGCCGACGTCGACGGCGCCCACATCCGCACGCTGCTGCTGACGCTCTTCTTCCGCTACATGCGCCCTCTGGTCGACGCCGGCCGTGTCTATGCGGCGATGCCGCCGCTGCACCGGCTCGAGGTGATCAACGCCGGGGCGAAGAAGAACGAGCTGATCTACACCTTCAACGAGGCGGAGATGCGCCGCACGCTCGCCCGCCTCGAGAAGTCGGGGAAGAAGATCAAGCAGCCGATGCAGCGCTACAAGGGCCTCGGTGAGATGGACGCCGACCAGCTCGCCGACACGACGATGGACCCGCGCCACCGCACCCTGCGCAAGGTGACGATGCGCGACCTCGAGGCTGCCGAGCGCGTCTTCGAGCTGCTCATGGGCAACGAGGTGGCCCCGCGCAAGGACTTCATCATCGAGTCCGCCACCGAGATCGACCGGGAGCGCATCGACGCCTGACCCACCGGTCCGGGCGGCCGAAATGTCCGTCGCCTGTGGAGACCGTCGGCGCAACCCGGCACGCAGTGCTTACGATGTGTCCCTGCAGGCGCGACTCCTCCCGCCGGCACGCGTCGAGAAGGGGAATCGATGGTGGGCAACGTCAACGCCGAGGAGTCGGTCGCCGATGGGCGGTTCGGCGCGCCCACTGGGGACGTCGGACAGGAGGACGTCGACGGGGGCACCTTCACCGTCGTGCTCCCCGGGGCCGGTGCCGACGACGCGGTCGTTCCGGACGAGCCGCAGCAGCTCTCCGGCACACCCGACGCGCCTGACGACGATGTCGCCGTCGCCGGTATCGACACGGCGGCGGGCCGCACGGCGCCGGCGCCGCCGCGCTACCTGACGTCCGACGAGCTCCACTGGGCGAGGGAGACCGTCGAGGCGATCTCCACGACGTTCGCCGCGAAGGTCGTCGGGCAGGCCCGTCTGCAGGAGACGCTGCTCATCGCGCTGCTGACGGGCGGCCACGTGCTCCTCGAGAGCGTCCCGGGCCTGGCCAAGACGACGGCGGCCCAGACGATCGCCCAGGCCGTCGGCGGCAGGTTCCACCGCATCCAGTGCACGCCAGACCTGCTGCCGAGCGACATCGTCGGCACGCAGGTCTACAACCAGCACTCCGGCACCTTCGAGACCCAGCTCGGGCCGGTGCACGCCAACTTCGTGCTGCTCGACGAGATCAACCGCAGCAGCGCCAAGACCCAGTCCGCGATGCTCGAGGCGATGCAGGAGCGCCAGACCTCGATCGGCGACAAGAGCTACGCCCTGCCCGACCCGTTCCTCGTCCTCGCGACGCAGAACCCCATCGAGCAGGAGGGCACCTACCCGCTGCCCGAGGCCCAGATGGACCGCTTCATGCTCAAGGACGTCCTCGACTACCCCTCGCCGGCGGAGGAGGCCGAGGTGCTGCGGCGCATCGACTCCGGCATCTTCGACTCGCCGTCCGAGCCCGTCGTCTCGGTCGCGGACGTCAAGCGGCTGCAGGCCCTCGTGGGCCGCGTCTACATCGACCCCGCCATCGTCAACTACGTCGTCGGCATCGGCTACGTGACCCGCCACCCGCGCGACTACATCGAACCGCGCCTGGCCGGCTACGTGGACTTCGGGGCGAGCCCGCGGGCCAGCATCGCCTTCACGAGTGCAGCGCGGGCCCGCGCCCTCATCGACGGGCGCAACCACGTCGTGCCCGACGACGTCAAGGCGCTGACGCACCGGGTGCTCCGGCACCGCGTCACGCTCGGTTTCGAGGCGGCCGCCGACGAGGTGGCCGTCGAGAGCATCATCGACGCGATGGTGGGCGGGATCCGGACTCCCTGACGGGGCGCTGGACCACGGACGCGACATGACCACGACGCTGCTGACGCGGGTGAAGAGCAAGCTCTTCGTCCACGCGCGCCGCAAGTCACGCGGCCTGCTGGAGGGGGAGTACGCGTCGGTCTTCCACGGTCGCAGCCTCGACTACGACGACCTGCGCGACTACGTGCCCGGGGACGAGGTGCGTGACATCGACTGGCGCGCCACGGCCCGCCACCAGTCGCCGCTCGTCAAGCGCTACGTCGCGACGCGCAAGCAGAACCTCATGCTCGTCATCGACACCGGACGCGGGATGGCGGCCGAGTCCCGCAGCGGCGAGGCGAAGAAGTCGGTGGCCATCACGGCGGCCGGCCTCGTCGGCTACCTGGCCCAGCGCCACGGTGACCTCGTCGGTCTAGTCCGCGGCACGGCCGGGTCGACCGTCGCCCACGACCTGCGCGGGTCGGAGGTGCACCTCGAGCTGCTGCTGCGCGCCGTCGACGCCGCGGCGGTCCTGGACGGTGATCAGAGCAACCTCGCGACGCAGCTGCGCTGGATCGTGCGCCACGTCCGCCGTCGCCTCGTGCTGCTCGTAATCGCCGACGACAAGGAGCTCGACCCGGACCTCGACGAGCTGTTGCGGCGCCTCCACGTGCAGCACGAGATCCTCTGGATCACGGTCGAGGACGCCGACCCGACAGCTCTGGACGGCAACCGGACGGCCTACGACGTCGCGGACACCTACGCCCTGCCGACGCTCGTGCGCCTCGACCCGCGGGTGCGCGCGGCGTACGCCGCGTCGGTCAGGGACCGGGTGCAGCGAACGACTGCCCTGCTCGACCGTCGCGGCATCAACCACACCCGTCTCGGGTCGTCCGACGAGGTCGTGTCCGCCGTCTTCGGTCTCCTCGAGAGGCAGCGCCGTGCCCGCCGCTGACGCCCCACCGCCGGGCTTCTACGCCCCCGACCCGTATGCCGGCCGGTGGCTGTGGATCGGCATCGGGCTCCTGGCGCTCGTGGCTGCCTGGTACGCCTGGGTGTGGTGGTCGACGCGGGAGCGGAAGGTCGTCGTGCCGCCTCGCGTCACCCCGGACCGGCTGAGCCGGCTGCGCGCCGACTACACGCACCAGATCGACCTCGTCCTGCGTCGGGCGGCCGCGGGAGAGATCAGCCAGCGCCGAGCGCACCAGCAGCTCAGCGTCCTCGTGCGCCACTTCGTCCAGGAGGTATCCGGGATCGACGCGCCGACCATGACGCTCACCGAGCTCAACGCGGGGGGCTCCCGGCTGACGCCCGTCTCCGAGGTGGTCGGCACGCTCTACCCGGGTGAGTTCGGCCCGCGCGAGACCGCGACACTCACCGGCGCCGGCACCGTCGCGAAGCAGGTGGTGGCGCGGTGGAGCTGAGCGGACTCGACCTCAAGTGGCCCGGTGTCGTCAGCCTCGGGGCGCTGCTCGCGCTCCTGCTGGCGTATGCCGTGTACCGCCTCATGTCCCGCCGGCAGGCGCGCGCGTCGGCGGCGGTTGCCAACTCGAGCGCGCTCACCGCCCTGCCGGAGTTCCGCCGCGCGCTGCGCCGGCACCGGATCCGGATGATGGTGCTCGCGTCGAGCGCCGTGCTCCTCGGTGGGGCGGCGTTGGCCGGCGCTGCGCGCCCGCTCGACACGACGATCGACAAGCCGCAGACCCGCAGTCGCGACATCATGCTGTGTCTCGACATCTCCGGCTCGATGGCGGCCTACGACGCAACGCTGGTGTCGACGTTCAGGACGCTCGTCAAGAGCTTCGAGGGCGAGCGCATCGGCCTCGTCATCTTCAACAGCTCTGCGGCGACGGTCTTCCCGCTCACCGACGACTACGACTTCATCAACGGCGAGCTCGACTCGGCGGGGCGCGCGCTCACCGGCGACCCGGGATACGACTCCTTCTACGCCGGCACCTCCAACGGTCGGGGCACCTCGCTGATCGGCGACGGGCTTGCCACGTGCGTCTCGAGCTTCGACAAGGTCGACCTGCATCGGGCGCGCTCGGTCGTCTTCGCGACGGACAACCACCTCGCCGGACGCCCCATCATCACGGTGGAGGAGGCGGGGCAGCTGGCCAGGGCCAAGGGTGTCCGCGTCTACGGGCTCAACCCCGAGGAGGACGGCCCCGACCAGGAGTCCATGGCCATGCGAGACGTCGTCAGCGGCACGGGCGGGCAGTATTTCGCGATGAGCGACCAGTCGGCCATCAAGGGCATCGTGGACTCGGTCGACGCCCAGGAGGCGACGCTCGTCGACGCGGCATCCCGTTCGCTCCACTCCGACAACCCGACCCTGCCGATCACGCTCGCCGGGATCGGACTCGTCGGGGTCATCGGCGCGACCCGGAGGTGGTCGTCGTGAGCCTGCTCCCCGTGGCGCCGTGGCCGCTCCTGCTCGTCCTCGTCGTCGCCGCCCTGGCGGCCGTCTGGTGGAACCCCTCGTCGCGCTCCGTGCCGGGCGAGTCGCGGTCGACGCACTGGCGGCTCACGGCGGCGGTGGTGCTCCTCGCGACGGCGGCGCTCCGACCGGGGGTGCCGGGGGAGCAGGTCGACACCACGGCTGCCAACCTCAACGTCTACTTCGTCGTCGACACGACGAGCAGCATCATCGCGGAGGACTACGGCAACGAGCGGCCCCGCCTCGAGGGGGTGTCCTCGGACATCTCCGCCATCGCGGCAGCGCTGCCCGGCGCCCGCTACTCGGTCGTGACCTTCGACCAGGCGTCGCGCGTCCGCCTGCCGTTGACGACTGACACGACGGCGCTCGACGCGGCGGTCGAGACCCTGCTGCCGGAGTCCTACGAGGTCTCGCGGGGCACCTCGGTCAGCGAGGCCAAGGACCGGCTGAAGGTGCTGCTCCAGCAGGCCGACGCACGCACGCCCGAGCGTGGGCGCATCGTCTACTACCTCGGCGACGGCGAGCAGACGGCTGCCGAGGCGCCGGCGCCGTTCGCCATCGACAAACGGCTCATCAACGGTGGGGCGGTGCTCGGCTACGGCACGACCACCGGGGGCCGGATGAAGGCGACCCGGTCGCGGTTCGACGCGAGCAGCGACTACATCAAGGACCCCGCCACCGGAGAGGACGCCCGGTCGGTCGTCAGCGAGCCCACGCTGCGCACGATCGCCGACCAGCTCGGCCTGGCGTACGTGCACCGCGAGGCGGGTGACGCCATCGGCCCCGTGGTCGACGGCATCGACCTCGAGCGCTTCGGCACGAGCGACCAGATCGAGAAGCAGAAGGTCATCGCCCGACGCGAGCTGTACTGGCCGCTCCTCATCGGCCTCGCCGGCATCGCCGCCTGGGAGGTGGGCGCCGGCGTCGCGGCGCTGGTCCAGACCCGCCGGCGAAGGATGGCCCGCCCATGACGCAGATCGACGAGAGGCCCGCCGTGGCGGGCGACGCACCGACCGCGGACGTACGCCGCCGCGTCCGCCTGCGCACACGTGACCGCCGACCCCTGCCGCCTCACCTGCGCCGCCGCCGGCGTCGCCTGCTGCTCGGCTCCGCCCCGGTCGTCGTCCTGCTCGTGCTCGTCGCGGCGCGACTGCTCTCGCTCAACCTCGTCCACGAGCAGACCCTCGACGCCTACCGGGCCGGGGACAAGCCTCGGACCCTCCTCTGGGGAGAACGGCAGGGCTGGGTCAACGTCGTCGAGCCGTTCCGGTCGCCCTTCGCCATCGGCGACGCCCACGTCCTCTCGGGGCACTTCGACCTGGCCCGGCCCTGGTTCGAGCAGGCGTTCGAACAGGTGCCCAAGGGTGGCCTCGACGACTGCAAGGTGCGCGTCAACCTGGGCCTGACCTATGAGGCCCTGGGCGACGCGGCCAAGGCGCGGGAGCGCACCGACGAGTGGAAGCAGTACTACGACAAGGGGATCACCATCACGAAGGAGCGTCCGCCGCTGTGCGAGGCTCCGGACGGCGGGAAGACCGGCGAGCAGCTCAAGCAGGCGCAGCAGCGAATGGAGCAGAAGAACGCCGACGCGCCGCCGCAGCAGCCGCCGCAGGACCCGCAGCAGCCCAGCCCGAGCCAGCCGGCCGAGCCGACGCCGGATCCTCGCAAGACCCCGAGCCAGCAGGAGCAGGACTACCTCCAGGAGCAGCAGCGGCAGAACACCATCGAGCGCAACCAGCAACAGCAGCAGGGCAGCGACGACACAGCGCCCGGCGACAGCACGCCGACGGTCCCCAAGCCGTGGTGAGGACTCTCCCGGGCTCCGGGCGTTAGAACCAGGCCTCGAGGATCGAGGCGCGATGTTCCAGCACCTCGATGGCCTTCTTGCCGCACGACTCGGGCCGAGTGCGTCCGACCGGCTCGCGGGTGACCCGAACGCGCCACCGCCGGCCGTCGGTGTGCGTGACGATGACCTGCCAGCCGCCGTCGATCTCCTCGGGGAGGTCTGCCCAGAGGGCCGCGAGTCGGGTCTCACCCGTCTCCGCGCGAACGTGCGACTCGGCGCACTGCGACGGCCCGGGCACCCCGGATCGTCCACGGTCGTGGAGCGGACCGAGCAGCTCGGCGGGCAGGTGTCCGGTCTCGCTCGCAGCGAGCACCCACTCCGACGCGCGGTGGTCGAGGCGCGCGAGGGTCTGCCCCCATGGGAGGAGCACGGCGGTGGGCGCGAACCGGTGGCCACCGGTGTGGGACACCTCCCACGCGCGGCCGGGCGCAACCCGGGCCGCATGCGCGGCGAGCGGGCGCCCCCGCACGGCACAGCACACGTCGCGGCGACCGTTGGTGCACACGAGCAGGGCCGGCTCCCCGGGTTGCGACCCGAGGAGCGAGGCCTGCACGAGGGCGCGGCTACCACGCGCGAGCGCGCCCCAGTCGAGTCCGAGCAGGTCACCGACGTCGTCGACCTCGGCGGTCAGCAACCACGCGTCCTCCGGCTTCGCACCGGCGTGGGCGACCAGCACCCGGCGCGGACCGTCGTGCGCCGGATGCCCACCGGGACGGCGGACGAGCATGAAGCGTCCACCCGCCCGACTGGTGCGGGCGTCCAGCTCGGCTCCGAGCTCGCGGTCGAGGTGGGACTCGCGGACCGCGTCCCGACCCCACGGTCCAGGTTGTTCGACGACGACGAAGAAGCGGGCGCTCGCGGCCGTGCCGTAGGCGCTCGTGCCGTCCTGGTCCCACTGGACCGAGCACGCGTCGGTGGCGGGCGTGCCGTAACCCGTCGTCGCAGGGTGCTCGGCGTGCTCGGCGTGCTCGGCGTGCTCGGCCTGCTCGGCGTGCTCGGCGCCCTTCGCGTGCTCCGCTGAGCCCCCCGTGAGGGCGTCGACGGCTGCCGTCACGGTCGCGGCCGCCCGACGGACCGCCTCGCCCGGACCGGACGGGCTCATGCGTCGCCTCCGTCGCTGCCGTCGCCGTCAGCGCTGACGGAGGCCGCTGCCGCGATCGACGGGGCGTCAGCGGGAGGCCCCGCCACGTGGGCGATGACCGCGGTGGTCGCGACACCCGAGCCGTCACGTCGCCCGTCGGCTGCCGGCAGCTCGATCGCGACCCCGTTCGCAGCCGCTGCCCGCGCGGGGTTGTTACCGGCGAAGGCGAGCACGAGGGTGTCCTCGCCCCTGAGGAAGCGGTGGCAGCGGACGCCCCCGGTCGCGCGTCCCTTGGCGGGGTACTCGGCATACGGCGTCACCTTGAGGGAGCCTCCCTCGGTGCCGGGCAGGGCACCCGACGAGCCGGAGGAGGTGACGACGACACCGTCGCGCGTCGGGTCGGCGACTCCGAAGAACAGCACCCGCGCCCCGGTCGCCAGCTTGATGCCGGCCATGCCGCCGGCCGAGCGTCCCTGCGGGCGCACGGATCTCGCCGGGAAGCGGAGGAGCTGGGCGTCCGTGGTCACGAAGACGAGATCGAGGTCCTCGCGGTCTGCGACCGCGGCGCCCACCACGCGATCACCGTCCTTGAGGCTGATGACGTCCCAGTCGTTGCTCTTGGGCGCCTCGGAGGTGACTCGCTTGACGACGCCGGCGGCGGTGCCCATGGCGACGACGGGTGCGTCCGCGCCGGTCGGCACGATGGTCACGGGTTCCTCGCCCTTGCCCAGGTCGACGTAGGCCGCGAGGGGTGCACCACCCGAGAGGCTGGGCGCTCCGTTCGTCGGCGGGAGCGTCGGGAGGTCCAGCGCCGAGAGGCGCACCATCCGGCCGGCGCTCGTGACGAGGCCGAACTCGCCCCGGGCGGTCGTGCGGACCGCGCCGATGACGACGTCGTGCTTGGAGCGCGAACCCTCGGCAGTGACGGGCTCCGCAGAGCCGGTCCGGGCGAGCAGGCCGGTCGAGCTCAGCAGCACCCAGCACGGGTCGTCGGCGATCTCGAGCGGCGACGTGGCCGTGGCGGTGGCGCTGACACCCGAGCTCTCGAGGAGCACGGTGCGTCGCGGCGTGCCGTGCGCCTTGGCGACGTCGGCGAGCTCGGTCGAGACGAGCTTGAGCAGCAGCTTCTCGTTCTCGAGCAGGGCCCGCAGCTCCTCGATGGCACGCTCGAGCTCGGTCTTCTCGGTCTCGAGCTCGATGCGCGAGAACTTCGTGAGGCGGCGCAGCTGCAGGTCGAGGATGTAGGTCGCCTGGGCCTCCGAGAGGTCGAAGACCTCCATGAGCCGCGCGCGGGCCGTGCCGGCGTCGTCGGAGCTGCGGATGACCTGGATGACCTCGTCGATGTCGACGATGGCGATGAGCAGGCCCTCGACGAGGTGCAGGCGCTCCTCGCGCTTGGCGAGACGGTGGGCGGTGCGGCGGCGCACGACGTCGGTGCGGAAGTCGACGTAGACCTTGAGCAGGTCCTTCAGGCCCATGGTCCGCGGCTGGCCCTCGACGAGCGCGACGTTGTTGATGCCGAAGTTCTCCTCCATCGGCGTCAGCTTGTACAGCTGCTCGAGGACGGCGTCGGGGTTGAAGCCGTTCTTGATCTCGATGACGAGGCGCAGGCCGTGCTGGCGGTCCGAGAGGTCCTTGAGGTCGGCGATGCCCTGCAACTTCTTGCCCTGGACGAGGTCCTTGACCTTGTCGATGACCTTCTCGGGTCCGACGAGGTAGGGCAGCTCGGTGACGACGATGCCCTTGCGCCGCGGGGTGATCGACTCGATGCGCGCCGTCGCCCGGGTGCGGAAGCTGCCGCGGCCGGTGAGGTAGGCGTCGCGGATGCCCTCGAGCCCGACGATCTTGCCACCGCACGGCAGGTCGGGCCCGGGGACGAACTTCATGAGGTCCTCGAGCGAGCACGTCGGGTTGGCGATGAGGTGCCGCGCGGCGCCGATCACCTCGACGAGGTTGTGCGGCGGCATGTTGGTGGCCATGCCGACGGCGATGCCGGCGGCACCGTTGACGAGGAGGTTGGGGTAGGCCGCGGGGAGCACCCCGGGCTGGAGCTGCGTGTCGTCGTAGTTGGGGACGTAGTCGACGGTGTCCTCGTCGAGACCCGCGACCATGAGGAGCGCGGCACTGGCCATGCGCGCCTCGGTGTACCGCGCCGCGGCCGGTCCGTCGTCCAGCGAGCCGAAGTTGCCGTGGCCGTCGATGAGGGGCAGGCGCAGGGTGAACGGCTGGGCCATGCGCACGAGGGCGTCGTAGATCGCCTGGTCGCCGTGCGGGTGGTACTTGCCCATCACCTCGCCGACGACGCGCTGGCTCTTGACGTGGCCGCGGTCGGGTCGCAGGCCGAGCTCGTTGGCGCCGTAGAGGATGCGCCGCTGCACGGGCTTGAGGCCGTCGCGGGCGTCGGGCAGCGCACGGCTGTAGATGACGCTGTAGGAGTACTCGAGGAAGGCGTTCTGCATCTCCTCCTCGACGTCGATCCCGACGATCTTCTCCTCGAAGTCCTCGGGAGGAGGCGGGGTGGTCGTTCGTCGGGCCATGCCGGGGGGTGCTCCTTGCCTAGCGGGTCAACGCCCCATCTTCGCGCAGGCCGCTCACGCGTCCTCACCTGCCACGCCGAAACTGCCCCAGTGGGCCACCTCGCGACCGGTTCGGCGGTGCCGGCGCAGGCTGGGGCTCTTCGGTCCCGGGACGGCATACCCCATGGACACGACCCCGACGATGGTGCGGCTGACGGGGATCTCGAAGGCCCTGTGGACCGCGTCGTGGTGCTCCGGCGGCACGCCGAAGAAGAGGGTGCCGAGGCCCTCGTCGGTGGCGGTGAGCAGGATGAGGAGCGACGCCATGCCCGTGTCGACGTCCCAGTAGGGCACCGGCCACCGCGCCTCGTCACGGTCGGTCCAGCCCTTGTCGGGCGCGGCGTAGCGGTCGAGGTAGGCGTCCTTGTGCGACAGGCAGAGCACGAGCACCGGCGCTGCCCGTATGCCGTCCAGCCAGGAGTCCCCGGCCGCGTCGGGCTCCGTCGTGGCGGCCCAGAAGGCCTCGCGCTCGGCCGGCGTGGTGAGCACGAGGAAGTCCCAGCCCTGGCTGAAGCCGGCGCTGGGGGAGCGGACCGCGTTGGCGAGGCAGCGCTCCACGAGCTCACGGGGGACCGGTCGGTCGGGGTCGTAGCGGCGGACCATGCGTCGGGAGCGGACGACCTCGGTGAACTCCATGCGACCAGACTCCCATCTCCCGGGGTCGCGCAAGTCGGCGTGACACGATGACCCCATGGAGGGTGGCGAGCTCAGCGACGACACCGGTGCGATCGAGCGCGTCTCGGCGCAGGCCACCGGTGCCCCGGTCGAGTGGGAGGCGGACGTCGTGCTCCGGGACGGCACGGTCGCCCACGTCCGCCCCATCACGCCCGACGACGCCGAGGGCATCCGTCACTTCCACAGTCAGCAGTCCGCGGAGTCCATCTACCTGCGGTTCTTCGCCCCTTTGCGCGAGCTGAGCGAGCGGGACATCTACCGGTTCACGCACGTCGACTACCGCGACCGGGTGGCCCTCGTCGCGACCCTCGACGGCGAGATCATCGGCATCGGTCGCTACGACCGCATCGACCCCGGCTCGGCCGAGGTCGCCTTCAACATCTCGGACCACTACCAGGGCAAGGGCATCGGTTCCGTCATGCTCGAGCACCTGGCGGCCATCGCGCAGGAGATGGGGATCAACCGGTTCGTCGCGGAGGTGCTCCCGCAGAACCGCAAGATGCTCACGGTCTTCAAGGAGGCCGGCTACGAGGTCACCCACCACATCGAGGACGGTGTCGTCGAGGTGTCCTTCGACATCTCGCCGACCGAGCAGAGCAAGGCGGTACAGCTCTCGCGCGAGCACCGTGCCGAGGCTCTCAGCATGCGCATGATCCTCTTCCCCGAGCGGGTCGCCGTCATCGGCGCGAGCCGGCGCGAGGAGTCCATCGGTGCCCTCGTGATGCGCAACATCCTCGCGGCGGGCTTCCAGGGCGAGATCTACCCTATCCACCGCGTCGCGGACCAGATCCAGGGTCTCAAGGCCTACCCGAGCATCCACGACGTGCCCGAGCCCGTCGACCTCGCCGTCGTCGTCGTCCCGGCCGCGCAGGCCATCGACGTCGTCAAGGACTGCGGCAAGGCCGGCGTCAAGGCGCTGCTCGTCCTCTCGGCCGGTTTCGCCGAGGCCGGCGAGGAGGGAATCCGACTGCAGGAGAAGCTGCGTCGTCGGGTGCGCCGTGCCGGGATGCGTGTCGTCGGCCCCAACAGCTTCGGCCTCATCAACAACGACCCCGCCGTGCGGCTCAACGCGACGCTCGCCACGGTCATCCCACGATCCGGTCGGCTCGGCCTCTTCGCGCAGAGCGGCGCCCTCGGGGTCGCAGTGCTCGCGTCGGCCGCGCGACGCGGCCTGGGCATCTCCGTCTTCGCCTCCGCGGGCAACCGTGTCGACGTCTCGGGCAACGACCTCATGCAGTACTGGATCGACGACCAGGAGACCGACACCGTCGGCCTCTACCTCGAGTCGATGGGCAACCCCCGCAAGTTCTCGCGGATCGCCCGGGCGCTCGCGGCCGTCAAGCCGGTCATCGTCGTGAGCTCGGGCGTCTCGAGCTTCGCCGCCCCACCCGGTCACCGCACCCGCGTCACCAACGTCCCGCCGCAGGCGTTCGACGCCCTCTTGAGGCAGGCCGGCGTCATCCGCGTCGAGAACGTCCACCAGCTCTTCGACGTCGCGCAGCTGACCCTGCACCAACCGCTCCCCAAGGGGGACCGTGTCGCCATCGTCGGCAACTCCGACGCCCTCGGGGCGCTCAGCGCGAGCGCCTGCGTCAGCTGGGGCCTGCAGGTCACCCACGGGCCGGTGTCGCTGCCGCCGCAGGCGTCCGCCGAGGAGTTCGCGGCCGCGCTCGACGCCGCCTTCGCCGACCCCGAGGTCGACAGCGTCGTCGCCGCGTTCATCCCGCCTCTCGTGACCCAGGACGAGGAGGTGCACATGGCGGTGCGCACGATCGTCGCCGATCACGAGAAGCCCTGTGTCGCCACGTTCCTCGGGATGCGGGGTGTCGGCGACGGACTCTCCTACGAGCAGAACGGCATCCGTCGGTCCGTGCCGGCGTACTCCATGCCGGAGGACGGCATCCGGGCCCTCAACGCCGTCACCCGCTACGCCCTGTGGCGACAGCGCGACCGTGGCACCCAGGTCGCCCCGGTCGGGATCGACCGCCCCCGCGCCGAGGCCCTCATCGCAACATACCTCGCGGGGAGTCCGGAGGGGCGCGCGCTCACGCGTGAGGAGACGCGCGAGCTGCTCGGTGCCTACGGCATACGCGTCTGGCCGGCGGTTGAGGTCTCCGGAGTCGACGCCGCGGTCGCCGCCGCGACGGAGCTGACGTACCCCGTCATCCTCAAGTCCACGTCGCCGGTGGTCCGCCACCAGCCCGGCCTCGTCGGCGTCCGCGGCGACCTCCTCGACGCCGAGGCGGTCCGCGACGCACACACTTCGCTCACCCAGCGGCTGGGGCCGTTGGGGGCTGACCGTTTCGTCGTGCAGCGCATGGCCGTGCCCGGCGTCTCCTGCGTCATCCGTGCGAGCGAGGACCCGCTCTTCGGGCCGGTCGTCAGCTTCTCCGTCGCCGGGCCTCCCACCGAGCTGCTCGGCGACGTGGCGCACCGCATCCCGCCGCTCACCGACGTCGACGTCACCGACCTCATCGACGGCGTCAAGGCGGCACCACTGCTCAGCGGTCACCGGGGCGCGGCTCCGGTGCACCGGGCCGCACTCGCCGACCTCATCGCCCGCCTGTCCGTGCTCGCGGACGACCACCCCGAGCTCTCGTCGGTGGAGCTGAACCCCGTCAACGCCTGGACCGGGGGCGTCGACGTCCTCGGCGCCGAGGTCGTCGTGCGCCCGCCGCTCGTGCGCAAGGACCCGGGCCGGCGGCGCATGACCTGACCTCGTCCGGGGGCACGGCAGGGTGAGCGAAGCCGGGCTGCGGCAGGGCCCGCGTGAGGGGCTGTGGGCGGCCCGGCGGGCTCCTCGGCGCACGAGTGCAAGGATGGGGTCATGCGACGCGCCATTCCGGGCACCGGCCGGGCCCTTCCCGAAGACCTCACCGAGGCGATCACCCGAGCCGGCTACTACCCCTCGCTCGTCTGCGACGTCGTCGAGTCCGCGATCGCCGACGACGAGGTCGTCTCGCACCTCGTGCACCAGGAGACGACCTTCGACCACGAGACCGTGCGTCGGCACGTGACCGTCCTCGTCGTCACCCCGCTGCGTCTCGTCATCGCCCACGCCGACGACCATGCCGAGTCCGAGGACAAGCTCATGGCGACGGCCACCACCGAGACGGTGCCGCTCGCCGCCGTCCGCGGCGTCATGCTGACCCACGTCGTGGGGCAGCCAGACACCTTCACGCCCGGGACCCACGGACGTGACCTCACGCTGACCCTCGGGTGGGGGGCCGTCAGCCGGCTCGACATGATCCCTGCCCAGTGCGGCGACCCCGACTGCACGGCCGACCACGGCTTCGAGGGCACCATCGCCTCTGACGACATCTCGCTGCGCATCAGCTCGGCCGCCGACGGCGAGGACGCCGTGGGCCGGGCCATGCACTTCGCCCGGGTGCTCTCGGCGAGCATCGGCGGCGGCACGGCCCGCTGACCGCTGCGCCGTGGCTCCCGATGTGACTGCCGACGCCCCCGCGCCGACCGACTGGTCCGCCGGCACGCTCGCGTCCGTGCTGCCCTCGGTCGCATACCGCCTCGGGGTGAGGCGGTATGCCGGTCGCGACGTCTTCGAGCTGCCCGCCGTCCCGCGCACGGTGGTCGTCCTCGTCGACGGGCTCGGGCATGACCTGCTGCGCCAGCGCAGCGGCCACGCGCCCTTCCTCCGCAGCCACCTCCCGACCGCGCACCGGGTGCCCTGCGGGTTCCCCTCGACGACCGCGACGTCGATGGGGACCTTCGGCACGGGCCTCCCGCCGGGGTCCCACGGGCTCGTCGGGATGCAGGTCCTCGACCCGGCCACCGACCGGCTGCTCAACGAGCTGTCGTGGGAGGGCGGACCCGACCCCCGGGCCTGGCAGCCGAACGAGACCGTCTTCGAGGCCGCCGAGAACGACGGTGTGTCGGTGACGATGGTCGGTCCGCACTACTTCGACGGGTCGGGCCTCACCACCGCGGCGCTGCGCGGTGGTCGCTTCCGCGCGGCGCGCTCACTCGAGGACCGCGTCGACGCCGCGGTGGCCGCCGTTCGCGCGGCGCCGCGCTCGCTCGTCTACCTCTACTGGGGCGAGGTCGACAAGGTCGGTCACGTGCACGGCTGCCAGTCGTGGCAGTGGGGCGACGAGGTGGAGTCCGTCGACGCCGCCCTGCGGCAGCTTGCTGCGCGGGTGCCGGACGACACGTCGATCGTCGTCACGGCCGACCACGGCATGGTCGACGTCCCCTTCCACGACCGCCTCGATCTCGTGCACGAGCCGGCGCTCATGGCCGGCGTGCGTCACCTGGGCGGCGAGCCGCGCAACCTGCAGCTCTACACCGAGCAGGGCGCGACCGCGGACGTCGAGGCCGCGTGGGCGTCGCGCCTCGGCCTCGGGGCCCGGATCCTCAGCCGCGAGAGGCTCGTCGACGAGGGCTGGCTCGGTCCGGTGCGACTCGAGGTCGAGGGCCGGATCGGGGACCTCGTCGTCGTCATGAGCGGTTCCCTCGCCGTCGTCCACTCGGGACTCATGAGGCCCGAGGTCGTCGCTCTGCTCGGCCTGCACGGGTCGACCAGCGATGCGGAACTCGCCGTGCCGGTGGTCGTGGTGCCACCGCGCCGCGGCGCCTAGGGTGGTGCCTCGTGGCTGAGCTCGTCTTCTTCTCCGGAACCATGGACTGTGGCAAGTCGACCCTCGCCCTGCAGATGGACCACAACCACGGCGCGCGTGGTCGGGTCGGCCTCATCTTCACGAAGATGGACCGAGCCGGAAGCAACGTCCTCAGCTCGCGCCTCGGTCTGTCCACGGGTGCGCTCGAGGTCGGCGACGACCTCGACTTCTGGGAGGCCATCGTCGGGCGGGCCACGGCTGGGACGCGCATCGACTACCTCATCTGCGACGAGGCCCAGTTCTACACCGGTGACCAGGTGGAGCAGCTCGCGCGCATCGTCGACGAGATGGACGTCGACGTCTTCGCCTTCGGGATCACCGCCGACTTCCGCACCGAGCTCTTCCCCGGCAGCAAGCGGCTCATCGAGCTCGCCGACCGCGTGCAGGTCCTCCAGGTCGAGGCGTTGTGCTGGTGCGGCCGCCGGGCCACGACGAACGCGCGCGTCATGGACGGGGGCATGGTCGTCGAGGGTGAGCAGGTCGTCGTCGGCGACACGAAGCCCGGGACCACGGGTGTCGTCGAGTACGAGGTGCTCTGCCGCCGGCACTACATGCGTCGGATGACCTCGCACGCCGCCCGAGCCGCCGCCGTGTCGCCCGAGGTGCTGCCCTTCGACCTCGACGTGTGCCCCCTGCCGCCCCTGCCGATCACGCAGGCCGACTGAGCCCTCCCGAGGCCGTATGCCGTCCCGCTCGCTCTCGCGGGAAGGGGGAGTAGGCCGGGTGTGCCGGTCGGGGCGTCAGCGGGTCAGGTCACTCGTTCTTGCGGCCGAACATGATGTCGTCCCAGCTCGGCACGCTCGGCCGGCCCGACCTGCGCGCCGCCGGCGCGGGGCGGGGAGCCGGCTTCGCCCGCGGAGCCAGTGGGCGCTCCTCGATGATCTCGAGGCTGTCGCCGCCCTCGTCGAAGGTGTCGGAGCCCGTGGTGTCGTTGCTGCCACCAGGGCGTTCTGCTGCCGTGCGGGACACCGGCTGCGGCTCCGGCCGCCGGCGCACTGCCGGACGGAGGGGTCGCTCCTCGAAATCGGGCTCGTCGTGTGCCTCGGGTCCGGAACCCGTCTCGTGCGGGTCCTCGTCGCCGACCGCGGCTGTGGACTCCGCGGACTCTGCGGCGTCCTCAGCCACGGCGTCAACGGCGTCAACGGCGTCCACGGCGTCAACGGCGTCCGTCTCCGTCGATGCCTCGCCTGCATCGTCGCTGCTGTCGGCGCGTCCGTCGGTCTCGTCACCCCCGGAGAGATCTCCCGGCTCGGCCGGAGGGTGAGCGGGGGCGTCCACCGGGGAGGCGGAGTCGGCCTCGGCCGGACCGCTGGGCACCTGGCGCACGGGCTGGGTGGGTTCGGTGCGACGCACCTTGCGCTGGGCGGCCCCGGCACCGACCCGCTCCTCGACCGTGCCGGTCTTGACGACCTCGGGGTCGTCCTCGGGGTGGGTGTGGGCCGGCGGCGGCAGCTCGTCGCGGGGGTCGCGGGCGACCTCCTCGAGGGGGAGTGCCTCCTCCGGCGCCTCGTCGAGCCCGGGCACCTCGGTGGACTTCGGGCGGCGCCGACGTCCGCGCTGTGCGCTCCGCTCGCGCATGGCCGCCATGAGGTCGACGGTCTCGCCCTCGCGGCGACGCGCCGACGCGCCGACGCCACCCTCTGCCTCGACGTCGTAGACGCGGCTCGGACGGGTGGACGCCGCGAGGTGCGGGGCGGGGATGGGGCCCGGTGCCTGCTGGTCCTCGTCCTCGCTCAGCCAGCGGGCCTCGTCGTCGACCGCCGACACCGTGCGGGCCAGCGGGTCGAACGACCAAGCGGCCTCGCGCTGTCGGCCGCCGGCGTTGAAGAGGAGGAGCACGGTCCAGGCGCCCTTGTCGGTGCGCCGCGAGTCCCACTGGGCGCTGTCGGCGTCGATCTCACGGGTGCGGAGGCGCTCGGCGACCCGGGCGTCGAGGGTGGGAGCGCCGCCGTACGAGCCGCCGCGGGGACGCAGGCGCACCTGACGGGCCAGGCTGGCGACGTGCTCGCGCTCGGCCAGGATCGGTCCCTCATAACGGTGGACCTTCTCGACGCTCCAGCCTGCACGCTCCGCGACCTCCTCGGCCGTCATGCCGGCCCGGATCATCGCCTGGACGTCCTTGGGGCGCAGACCGCCGGAGATCTCGATCTGGAGCTGGCCGAGCCGCGGACGGTCGCGCCGTGCCGCGGCACGGAGGGCCTCGTCGAGGGGGACGGTGAAGCGGTTGCCCTCGTCGTCGGCGAGCAGCAGGTGCAGTCCGTCCTCGTGGACGCCGACGAGCCTGAGGTGCTGCATGGGTGGGTCTCCCGGTAACGAGTCTGCGTGGTCGTGCCTGATGTGCGCGCCGGCGGCTCCGGTGGGTGCAGTTCTGCTCACACCGGTGCGCCGTGCAGTCGAGCATGCCACCGGCTCGGGTGGACGCCAAAGCGCCCACGCCGCACAGGTACCGTTTGCTCTGGCATGCCCACCTCATTCGCGTCCGCGCAGCTCGCCCTCGACCTCGTCGGCGTGTTCGTCTTCGCGCTGTCCGGCGGGCTCGTCGCCGTCAAGAAACGCTTCGACCTCTTCGGGGTCCTCGTGCTCGCGTGCGCCGCTGCCCTCGGCGGCGGCATCGTGCGCGACCTTCTCATCGGCGACATCCCGCCGGTCGGCATCAGCGACTGGCGACTGCTGACCGCCGCTGCCCTGGGCGGCCTGGTGACCTTCCTGTTCCATCCCGGCGTCGAGCGCATCACCCGCTTCGTCCGAGTCCTCGATGCGGCCGGCCTCGGTGCCTTCGCCGTCGCGGGCAGCCTCAAGGCGGTGACGACACCGGGGGTGTCAGCCATTGCCGCAGTCCTCGTCGGCGTCATCACCGCCGTCGGTGGCGGCGTGGTGCGTGACGTGCTCGCCGGCCAGGTTCCCGAGGTGCTGCGACGCGAGCTGTATGCCGTGCCGGCGATGCTCGGCTCCGTGGTCGTCGTCGTCGCGGCCCAGCTCGGGTCGCTGCAGGACTGGGTGCTGTGGACCGCAGCCGGGGTCGTCTTCGCCCTGAGGATGCTCGCGGTGCGCCTCCACCTCAACGCCCCGACGCCCCTGCGCTCCCATCCCACGTAGCGCGCGCGCCGAACGACAGGCGCAACCACAGACCCTGCTCACGACCGATGGCGGAGACATGACACCAGACGCAGCACCCACCCCCGAGCCCACTCCCGAGTCCGAACCCTCGGCCTCCGACGAGCGCTCCCCGCTCGAGCCGTACGACGCCGTGCTCCTGCTGGGCTTCGGCGGCCCCGAGGGTCCCGACGAGGTCATGCCCTTCCTCCGACGGGTCACCGCCGGCCGCGGCATCCCGGACGAGCGGCTCGAGTCCGTCGGCGAGCACTACCACCACTTCGGTGGCCGCAGCCCGATCAACGACCAGAACCGTGCCCTCATCGCCACGCTGCGAGCCGAGCTCGACGCCCGTGGCATCGACGCGCCGATCGTCTGGGGCAACCGCAACAGTGCGCCCTTCATCGACGACGCCCTTCGCGAGAGCCATGCGGCCGGCCACCGGAGGGTCGTCGCGCTGACGACGAGCGCCTACTCCTGCTACTCGTCGTGCCGGCAGTACCGCGAGAACCTCGCCGACGCTGTTGCCGCCGTCGCCGACGAGGGCATCGAGCTGCAGATCGACAAGGTCGCCCAGTACGCCCCTCGGCCCGGGTTCGCCGAGGCCAACGGCGGTGAGCTGGTGCGCTCGCTCCGTGCCCTCGATGGCGCCCCGGACTCTGAGATCGCCCTGCTCTTCGTCACGCACTCCATCCCGGAGGCCATGGACGACACGTCCGGACCGGGTGATGGCGAGGGCAACCTCTACCAGCGTCAGCACCTGGCGCTGGCGTCCCGGCTGACCGACGAGGCCAACCGCGTCCTCGGCCGCGACCTGACGGGAGAGCTCGTCTTCTGCTCGCGCTCGGGACCGCCGACCCAGCCGTGGCTCGAGCCCGATGTCAACGACCGCATGCGCGAGCTCGCGGCCGCCGGGGTCCGCACCGTGGTCACGGCGCCCATCGGGTTCGTCAGCGACCACATGGAGGTCGTCTACGACCTCGACACCGAGGCGCAGGCGACGGCAGACGAGCTGGGGCTGACGCACGTCCGCGTCCCGACCGTCGGCACCGACGCCGTCTTCGTGAGCGACCTCGTCGACGCCCTGCTCGAGCGTGCCGCGGAGGCGCGCGGCGAGGAAGTCCCGCAGTTCGAGGGTCGGATGCCGTCGGTGTGTGCCCCCGGCTGCTGCCCGAACCTGCGCCAGGCCCGACTCGCCCTGTGCGGCAGCGACTGAGGCCGGCGATGACGACTCACACGTCGCCAGCACTGCCCGAGGGTGTCAGCGTCGAGGAGCTGGAGAGGCTCTGCATCGACGTCGCCACCGAGGCGTCACGCTTCATCCGCGACGAGCGGCCGGAGCGCATGGGCGTGGCCGCGACGAAGTCGAGCGAGACCGACGTCGTGACCGTCATGGACCGGCGCTCCGAGGAGCTGCTGCACCGGCTCATCCAGCAGGCCCGCCCCGACGACGGCATCCTCGGGGAGGAGGGGGTCGACGTCGTCGGGACGTCCGGCCTGACGTGGGTGCTCGACCCGATCGACGGCACCGTCAACTACCTCTACGAGATCCCCGCGTATGCCGTGTCCGTGGCCGTCGTCGTCGGCGACGCCCACTCCCAAGGCGGTTGGGCGCCAGTGGCAGGGGCCGTCGCCGACCCCAGCCTGCGTCTCGTGCACCACGCCGGTCGCGGCACCGGGGCCTGGACCAGCCCGGAGGACCGGACCGCCAGCACCGCGCCGATCCGTCTCTCGGTGTCGGCCGAGGATCGGCTCGGGCGCTCCCTGCTGGCGACCGGCTTCGGCTACGACCCTGCGGTGCGCCGTCGTCAGGCCGAGGTCCTCCTGCGGGTGCTGCCACTCGTCCGCGACATCCGACGCATCGGCAGCGCCGCTCTCGACCTCGTCCGGGTCGCCGAGGGCTCCGTCGACGCCTACGCCGAGAGCGGCCTCAACGCCTGGGACCTGGCGGCCGGCTGGCTCGTCGTCGAGGAGGCAGGTGGCGTCGTCGTCGGCGCGGGGGAGGGGGCTGAGAGCGCACCGGGCAAGGCCCTCACCGTGGCCGCCGGCCCAGCACTCGTCGAGGACGTGCGGGCCCTCTTCGTCACCCAGGGTGACGTCGCCGACTGACCTTCCCCGTCACCCCGTCACCCCGTCCACATACGACAGACGCCCCACCCGGCTGTGCCGAGGGGGGCGTCTCTCGTCCTGGGGAGCGGGCGGCATACGCCCACTCCCTGCACCGCGGACCGGGCTCACGCCGCCTGGAACGGCTCGAGCCCGGGGACGCGGATGCCGTTCTCGGCGGCGAGACGGGCGAAGGACTCCAGCTCTCCGGTGTGCACCTGCACCCGGAAGTCGTCATCCGCCCTGCGCGCGTCGGCAAGGTCGCCCAGCGTGTCGTTGACGCGTTGCCTGATCTGGTCGACGAACTCGGTCATGGGTGCCACCTCCGGGCCTGGGTTGTCGATCGGTCGAGTCCGAAGACCCTACCGCGCCGTGGGACCCCCAATGTCCACCCCCGACAGTCGGTGAAAGGCAAAGGCTCGGTGAACTCTTGGTCCGAAAACGGCAGGCGTGGGGGATGCGTCCCGCCTCCGTCTCAGGCCTTGGGTCGGGCAAGGTGACAACGCTGTGGGGATGGGGCACCATACGCGGCACGCGGACATGTTTCGTCGCTGCTGACAAGGCCGTTGACGGCGAGGGTCCCACGGGAACAAGTGGGAGCCTGTGAGCGTTCTCCGCGTCACAGACCGCAAGGCGCATCACGAGTAGAAGTGAGACAACCAGATGGCAACCGATTACGACGCGCCACGCAAGACTGACGACGACCTGAACGAGGACTCCATCGAGGAGCTCAAGTCACGTCGGGTCGACAAGACGTCGTCCAGCGTGGACGTCGACGAGACCGAGCAGGCCGAGGGCTTCGAGCTCCCCGGTGCCGACCTCTCCGGCGAGGAGCTGTCGGTCCGCGTGCTGCCCAAGCAGGCTGACGAGTTCACCTGTGGACGCTGCTTCCTCGTCCACCACCGCAGCCAGCTCGCCAAGGAGAGCAACGGCGTGATGATCTGCACGGAGTGCGCCGCCTGAGCGCACCTGCGACCAGGCAGCAGCACGTCCTGGAGCCAGTAGGGTCGGTCCTCGTGACCGACCCTTGTGCTGTCCCGGTCCGGCGGCTCGACCCGGACCTGCCCCTGCCCTCCTACGCCCACCCGGGCGACGCCGGCGCGGACCTGTGCGCGCGGGTGGACGTGACGATCGAGCCGGGCGAGCGCGTGCTCGTCCCCACGGGCGTCGCGCTGGCACTCCCGGTCGGCCACGCGGGTTTCGTGCACCCGAGGTCGGGGCTCGCTGCCCGCCACGGGATCTCGATCGTCAATGCGCCCGGGACCGTCGATGAGGGCTACCGCGGCGAGATCCTCGTCAACCTCGTCAACCTCGACCGGTCCGAGCCGTTCACGGTCCGCCGCGGCGACAGGATCGCCCAGCTCGTCGTCCAGCGCGTCGAGCGGGTGACGTTCGTCGAGGTGGATTCGCTCGACGAGACCGGTCGGGGGGACACTGGACATGGATCCACCGGCGGCTTCGGTCCCGGGGGCGCCACCGCGCCGACCATGCCGACACTGGGGGAGACGCAGAGGGAGACACCGGAGCAGACAACGGAGCAGACAACGGGGGAGCCGCCCCGCGAGGCGTGATCATCGGATACGGTGCGCCGGGCGCTGCGTCGGCGCCACGACGACCACCACTCCGGACGGGCACGACGCCCGCCGGACAGCAGGACTCAAAGGACGGAATGACGTGGGACTCTTCAGCCGGGGCAAGTCGAAGGACCGCACGGACACCGGTTCCGTGGACGCAGATCCGGCCGACGGCGGGTTCGACCCCATCGGGCAGGACCAGGCCGTGGACGAGGGGAACGACGACGCGAACGGTGACGCGAACGGTGGCACGGACGCTGGCACGGACGGACTCGCCGGTGGGCGCGACGGCGCCGCGGGCCCGCTCGACCGGAGTGCGGTCTACGACGACAGCGACTACCTCAACCTCGGCGCGATCTGGCTGCGCGGGCGCCTGGGCATGGAGCTGCGCCTCGAGGTCAACGAGCAGGAGCAGCAGATCACGGGTGTGACCGCGGTGATCGGCGAGTCGGCCGTGCAGCTGCAGGCCTTCGCCGCGCCGCGCACCGAAGGCGTGTGGGTCGACATCCGCAACGAGATCGCCGCGAGCATCGTCGACGCCGGCGGCACCGCCGAGGTCCTCACGGGTGAGTTCGGGGAGGAGCTGCTCACACGGATGCCGCAGGCGGACCAGAACGGCCGCACCGTCTTCATGCCGGCTCGTTTCGTCGGCGTCGACGGTCCCCGCTGGTTCCTCCGTGCCGTCGTCTCAGGTCGGGCCGCCATCGAGCCTGCTGCCGCCGACGCGGTCCACGAGGTCATCCGCACCGCGGTCATCGACCGAGGTGACGAGGCCATGCCGCCGCGCGAGCTGCTGCCGCTGCGCCTGCCCGATGCAGAGGGCACGGACCAGGCCGAGGGCGCCGACACCACCGGCGCCACGGAGGGCCCCGACCTCAACCCGTTCGAGCGCGGCCCCGAGATCACCGAGGTCCGCTGATGGCCGGCCCGTGTCCGGCCCCGTGTCCGGCTCCGTTGCGAGGCGGGTTGCGGCCGTGAGCACGGGCCAGCCCAGCGCCCTGCGGCGGCTCACCGAGCGGTTGACGCGATCCGCGCACGAGCTCGAGGCAGCCGAGCTCCGTCACGAGTCATCGGTCCTCGACGGAGTGGTCCACATCGGCGGTGCACCCCAGCGCACCACGGTCACGGTTGCGGGCGATGTGCGCTCGGTGACGCTGCGGCCCCGCGAGGAGACCCCGGCACTCGATGTCGAGATCTGGGACGGCACCGAGTCGCTCCACCTCGTGTGGCTGGGCCGACGACGCATCGCCGGCATCGTCCCGGGCGTCAAGATCCGGGCCACCGGCCGCATCACCAGACGCCGGAAGGTCATGACGATGTTCAACCCCGCGTACGAGCTCATCGGCAGGGCAGGACAGACGCATGGCTGACGGCGACGCCACGATGTCGGGCGCAGAGGACGGCGCCGTGGAGGGCGCCGTGGAGGGCGCGGCGGAGGGCGACGCCGTCGTCCGCTCGGAGGCTGACCTGCGCCGCTACGACACCGTCGAGGAGCTGTTGCGCGACAAGCTGTCCGAGGCTCTCGGGGGCTGGCGCGGCGCTGTCGAGTCGGCTGTTCCGACCCTCGCCTTCGCCCTCGTGTGGGCCCGAACCGAGAACCTGCGCACGGCCCTGGTCGTCGCCGGGGCGTGCGTCGCCGTCCTGCTCGTCGTGCGACTCGTGCAGCGTCAGGACCCTCGCTTCATCGCGTATGCCGCTGCGGGAGTTGGCATCTCCGCCTTCTTCGCGCTCCGGTCGGGTCGGGCGGAGGACGCCTTCCTGCCGGGGATGCTGCAGAATGCGGGCCTGCTCGTCATCCTGCTCGTGACGAACTTGCTGCGGTGGCCGCTCTTCGGCTTCGTCGTCGGCGTCGCCGAGCCCGAGGCCTTCGCCGAGAACCCCACGTGGTGGCGCCGCCACTCCGGCATCGTCACCGTCGCCGCCCGACTGGCGTGGGTGCTCATCGCCCTCAACGTCGTGCGGCTGGCCATCATGGTGCCGCTCTACCTGGCCGAGCAGGTGGCGGCGCTTGGGGTGGCCAAGGTCGTCCTCGGCTGGCCGGCCTACCTCGTCGCCATCACGGCCATGGGCGCCATCCTGATGCGCGGTCGCACGCCGATCGACCCGAATCGCCTGGCCTGACGCCTGCCCCCTGGGTCAGGAGCCCTGCGGGGGACGGTCGTACTCAGCTCTCGCTGTCGGCGTGGTGCCGTTCGCCGGGAGCCACGAGGTCCTGGAGGCGGTCCTCCTGCTCGGTCGTGGTGATGAAGAGCAGCTCGTCGCCGGCCTCGATCGCGTCGTCCGGCGTCGGAGCGAGCGGACGCTCCTCGCGGATGATCGCGACGAGCACGGTGTCGGTGGGCCAGTCGACGTCGCCGACGCGCCGGCCGGCGAACGGACTGCCCTCGGGGAGAGTGATCTCGACCATCGAGGCGCGGCCCTGCTGGAACTCGAAGATGCGCACGAGGTCGCCGATGCTCACGGCCTCCTCGATGAGCGCCGTCATGAGCCGGGGGGTCGACACCGCGACGTCGACGCCCCACGACTCGTCGAACATCCACTCGTTCTTCGGGTTGTTGACCCGGGCGACCGTCCGCGGCACGCCGAACTCCGTCTTGGCCAGCAGGGAGAGCACGAGGTTGGCCTTGTCGTCACCGGTGGCGGCGACGCACACGTCCGACTCCTCGAGCCGCGCCTCCTCGAGGGCGGCGAGCTCACAGGCGTCCGCGAGCAGCCACGACGCCTCGGGCACACGTGAGGCCTGGACGTCGTCGGCGTCCTTGTCGATGAGCAGGACCTGGTGCCCGTTTCCGAGCAGCTCACGGGCGATGGAGCGGCCGACGCTTCCGGCTCCGGCGATGACGACGCGCATGGGGGTTTCTTCTCCTGAGCCGGTCAGTGGGGGGCCGGGGCCTGGTCGCAGAGCCGCTCGACACGAGCGAGGTCGTCGCGGGGGACGGTGAGGTGGACGAGGTCGCCCTGCTGCACGACCATGTCGGGGCGGGGGAGGGTGCCCTCCCCGAGCCGGGTGACGTAGGCGACGCGGGCGCCGGTCTGCTCCTCGACCTCGGTGAGGTGCCGACCGACCCAGGCCTCGGCCAGCGGCACCTCCGCGATGACGATCTTGCCGCTCGGGTCGGTGAGCTCGGGGACGGCGCCCTGGGGCAGCAGCCGCTGGATCATCTGGTCGGACGTCCACCGCACGGTGGCGACGGTCGGGATGCCGAGCCGCTGGTAGACCATGGCGCGCTGCGGGTCGTAGATCCGGGCGGCGACGTGCTCGACCCCGAACGTCTCGCGCGCCACGCGGGCCGCGAGGATGTTGGAGTTGTCGCCGCTGCTCACGGCGGCGAAGGCGTAGGCGTCCCGGATGCCCGCTGCCACGAGGGTGTCTCGGTCGAAGCCGATGCCCGTGACGGTCTGGCCCTCGAAGGAGGTGCCGAGCCGACGGAAGGCCGACGCGTCGGCGTCGATGATGGCGACGTCGTGACCGCCTCGGCCCAGGGTGCGGGCGAGGGTCGACCCGACGCGGCCGCATCCCATGATGACGAAGTGCACGGACGCGACGCTACACCGTGACGGCATACGTTCTCGGGCAGGTTCCGTGGCGGCGGCGAGCGGGCCTGAGCGGGTCGGTGCGTCGTCACGATCCGGCATACAGTGTCGTCGTGCCCGGTACCGGATCGCTGTTCAAGCGCCTCCTCCTCGGCCGCGCGATGCGCAGCGACAAGCTCGGGGAGACGCTGTTGCCCAAGCGGCTCGCGTTGCCGATCTTCGCGAGCGACGCGCTGTCGTCGGTGGCCTACGCCCCCGACGAGATCCTGCTCATGCTCGGTCTGGCCGGTGGCGCCTTCGTCGCTTCGCACAGCTGGCAGATCACCGTGGCCGTCGTCCTCGTCATGGTGGTCGTCGTCGCGTCGTACCGCCAGAACGTCCACGCCTACCCCTCGGGGGGTGGCGACTACGAGGTGGCGACGGTCAACCTCGGGCCTCGTGCTGGACTCACCGTCGCAAGCGCCCTGCTCGTCGACTACGTCCTGACGGTCGCGGTGTCGATCTCCTCCGGTGTGCAGAACGCCGCCACGGTGCTGGGGTTCGTCCGCGGTCACGAAGTCATCGTGGCCGTGGCCCTGATCGCGTTCCTCACGGCCATGAACCTGCGCGGCGTGCGCGAGTCGGGCAAGGCTTTCGCCGTCCCCGTCTACGCCTTCATGCTCGCCATCATCGGCATGGGCATCTACGGCATCATCCAGCACTTCGCCAGCACGTTGGCCCCCGCCGCGAGCGCCCCCCTCACCCTCAAGCCGGAAGAGGGCCAGGGCCTCACCGGCCTCGCTGCCGCCTTCCTGCTGCTGCGGGCCTTCTCGTCCGGCTGCGCTGCCCTGACAGGTGTCGAGGCGATCTCCAACGGCGTGCCTGCCTTCAAGAAACCCAAGAGCGACAACGCCGCGGCGACCCTGCTGCTCATGGGCGCGCTCTCGGTCACCATGCTCGGGTCGATCATCGTGCTCAGCCAGTGGACCGGGATCAAGATCGCCGACAACCCTGCCACCCAGCTCTACCGGGACGGCAAGCCGGTCGGCGACTCCTACGTGCAGCAGACGGTGATCGGTCAGCTCTCCGAGGCGGTCTTCGCCAACTTCCACCTCGGCGTCATCTTCGTCTCGATCGTCACCGGCCTGATCCTCGTCCTCGCCGCCAACACCGCCTTCAACGGGTTCCCGGTCCTCGGCTCGATCCTCGCGCGGGACGGATACCTGCCCCGCCAGATGCACACCCGCGGCGACCGGCTCGCCTTCAGCAACGGCATCCTCATCCTGGCCGGGGCGGCCATCGTCCTCGTCATTGTCTTCAAGGCCGAGGTCACCGCGCTGATCCAGCTCTACATCGTCGGGGTGTTCGTCTCCTTCACGACGAGCCAGATCGGCATGGTGCGGCACTGGACGCGCAACCTCACGCTCGAGCGCGATGCCAAGGAGCGGGCGCGGATGCAGCGCTCCCGCGTCATCAACGCGGTCGGTGCGGCGATGTCGGGGATCGTGCTCGTCGTCGTGCTCCTCACGAAGTTCCAGGCCGGCGCGAAGTACGCCATCCTCGCGATGGTCGTGCTCTTCGTGCTCATGCTCGGCATCAAGAAGCACTACAACCGCGTGCGGGACGAGCTCGCCATCGACTGGGACGTCGAGCGCCCGCTGCTGCCGAGCCACGTCCACGCCATCGTCTGCATCTCGAAGGTGCACAAGCCCACGATGCGCGCACTCGCATACGCCCGTGCGAGCCGACCGTCCTACCTCGAGGCCGTCACGGTCGACGTCGACCCCGATGAGACCCAGTCCCTGCTCGACGAGTGGGACCAGCGAGAGATCCCGGTGCCGCTGAAGGTCCTGTCGTCGCCCTACCGCCAGATCACCAAGCCGATCCTCGACTACGTCCGCTCGATCCGCAGCGGCAACCCGCGCGACATCGTCACGGTCTACCTCCCGGAGTACGTCCTCGGGAAGTGGTGGGAGCAGGTGCTGCACAACCAGAGCGCCCTGCGGCTCAAGGCCCGCCTGCTCTTCACGCCGGGCGTCATGGTCGTCAGCGTGCCGTGGCAGCTCCAGTCCTCCGAGGGCGCCGAGCGTGACTGGATCGACGAGCCGCCGATCAGCGGGTCCGTGCGCGGCGGGGCGCTGTGAGCGGGCGCCAGACCCGCGAGCGCGCTGCCGGTGGTGAGTCGCTCGTCGGCCGGGAGTGGACCGTCGAGGTCGGGCCGGTGGCCCATGGAGGACACTGCGTGGCGCGCCACGAGGGCCAGGTCGTCTTCGTGCGCCACACGCTGCCCGGCGAGCGCGTCGTCGCGCGGGTCACCGAGGGACGGGTGGGCGACAGCTTCGTGCGCGCCGACGCCGTCGAGGTGCTCGAGGCGGCTCCGGGCCGCGTCCCCGCCCCGTGCCCGTATGCCGCCCCGGGCCTCTGCGGTGGGTGCGACTTCCAGCACGCGTCCCTCGAGACGCAGCGCGCGCTCAAGGCGGCGGTCGTGAGGGAGCAGTTCGCGCGGATCGCCGGCCTCGAGGTCGAGGTGGACGTGCGGCCCGTGCCGGGCGACGAGGACGGTCTGCGGTGGCGCACCCGCGTCGAGTTCGCCGTCGACCAGTCTGGTCGTGCCGGCCTGCGGCGGCACCGATCCCGCGACATCGTGCGGGTCGACGACTGCCTCATCGCCACCCGGGCAGTCATCGACTCCGGCGTTCTCGACACCGAGTGGCCCGACGTCGAGTCGGTCGATGTCGTCGACGCCGCCCATCCGGACGAGCCGGTGCTCGTCCCGCTGCCCGCACCCGATGGTGCGAGCGCCGGTGGTGGGCTCGTGGGCGAGCTCGCCCGGGACGGCGACTGGGAGGGCGAGTACGTCGTGGCTGCCCGTGGCTTCTGGCAGGTCCACCCGGGCGCGGCCTCGACCTTCCTTTCCCGGGTCACGGCCCTGCTCGAGGCGCGCCCCGGTGACCGCGTGATCGACCTGTATGCCGGCTCGGGCCTGTTCACGATGCGTCTCGGCGAGCTCGTCGCACCCGACGGCTTCGTCCTCGGAGTCGAGGGGGACCGGGTGGCGGTGGAGAACGGGAACGTCAACACCGAGCACCTCGACAACGTCGAGTGGCGCGCCAACCGGGTCGACCGCGAGCTGCGGTCGCTCGTCGGACAGGACGTCACCGCCGACCTCGCGGTGCTCGACCCGCCGCGCACGGGGGCGGGCAAGGACGTCATGGGTCTGCTCGCCCGGATGGCTCCACGCCGGGTCGTCTATGTCGCGTGCGATCCCTCGGCGCTCGCGCGCGACGTCAAGGCCGCTGCGACACACGGCTACGGGCTCGTCTCGCTGGAGGCCTGGGACGCGTTCCCGATGACGCACCACGTCGAGTGCATCGCCGTCCTGGAGCCTCGGGAGGGCTGACGACGCGGCTGCGTCACGGGCACGAGACGATGTCGTCATGTCGTTCAGCTATCCCGTCGCCGTGAAGTTCTCAGAGATCGATCTCGCCGGTGTCGTCTTCAACTCGCACTACCTGACGTGGTGCGAGGACGCGAAGATGGCTTTCCTCGAGAGCGTCGGGTACGGCCCCTACTGGTTCACCGAGCACGGCCGGCTGGGGCTCGTGCGCCACGCAGAGATCGACTGGGTCGCGAGCCTCAAGCCGCTCGACCGTGCCGACATCCGGGTGTCCGTCGAGCGGCTCGGCACCTCCTCGTTCACGCTCCGCCACGAGATCTGGCGGGCCGGCGCGCACCCCGTGCGGACGGCCACGTGCGTCATCACGTACGTCTGGTTCGACACCGCTGCGGGGGCCAAAGCTCCGTTGGACTCAGGGTTCCGAGAAGCTCTCCTCGGGCACCAGTGACTGTCGGCGCCTCGTACTAGTGTTCGAACATGGCAAAGGGGACGGATTCGGTCGAGGCCCAACGGGTCTCTGCCGGTGCTGTGCTCGAGGTGCTGACGGGCGTGCCCGCTGACGTCTTCGACGCCTTGCGGCCGGCCGCCCAGGCTGCCGTGGTGGCCCGCATCGTGCCGGATCGTCTGCGCACCCTGGACGTGGCGAGTGCCGAGGCGGTCATCGCCGTCGCGCAGCGAGCCGTCAATGCCTTGGGCGCCATCCAGGAGCTGGCCCTTGCGGCCTGTGTCCGCCGGGAGGAGCTCGATCTCACCGAACTCGACGGCGACTGGTCCGACGGGTCCGAGCACCGTCCGTCCGCGATCAAGATGGTCGCCTCGAGTGTCGCGCCCCTTCTGCGGTCGACGCCGCGCGGCGCGGAGGCGCGGGTGGGGGACGCCCTCTGCCTCGTCGACGAGCTGCCGCGCACGCTGGCCCTGGCGCTCGACGGGCAGCTGGACCGTAGGCAGACGGGCGTCATCGTGGATCACGCCCAGCTCGTCGCCATGGGCGCGCGGCCCCTCTTCGACGCCGCCGTGACCTCCGTGCCCGAGATGCCGACGCTGACTCCGGGTCGGCTGCGGGTCGTCTGCGAGCGGGTCGCCGTGGCCGTCGACCCGGAGGCGGTCGAGCGACGCGCGAAGCTCGGCCTGCGTGACCGCTTCGTACGGGTCGAGTCGAGCCCGGCGTCGACCCCGGCATGGCGTGGTGGAAGGCATCGATCCCCTCCTTCGCCTCGATGCAGGCGTGGGCCGCGATCGACGAGCTCGCGCACGAGTACGTCAGGGCTGACCCCTCCCGCTCGATCGACCAGGCGCGCGCCGACGCCTTCGTCGACCTCCTGCTCGGCAGCGCGCATGTCTCGACCACCGTGGAGCTCGTGGTGCCCACCTTCGTCGGCACCCCGAAGGACGCCGCCGCTGGGACCACGGACAACGGCACGTATGGCCCCACGGCCCCTTCGCCTGCTCCGGCGGCTGCGCCTGCTCCGGCGGCTGCGCCTGCTCCGGCGGCTGCGCCTGTTCCCGCGGCTGCTCCTGCGTCAACCGGGTCAGTTTGCGCCGGAGAGGCCCGGGTCGGCGCGGCGGGCCATCGCGAGGGCACGGGGGAGTCCTATGGGCTGCAGCACGTCGTCGGGCCCTTGCTCGCGCCGGAGCACGCTGTCGCATCAGAGCTCTTCGGACAGGGATGCGTGGGCCTCGGCGGCGTCCTCGAGGAGTCGGCTGCGCACCTGATCGTGCTCCGGCAGCACGAAGCCGCTGAGCAGGGATGGGAACGGCTGGCTGCGAGCATGCTCGAGCGCCAGGGACTCCACCCGGGACGGTGGCGACCGCCCCAGCTGGGCGTCCGAGATGCGCGCGCGGGATGGATCCTCTCGACCGCACTGGTCGAGGTGCTGACCGACCCGGACGTCGTGCTGCGCCTGACGCGCGCTGATGCGCTCACGGGTGTCACCGTCGCCAGAGATCCGCTGCTGTACCGGCCCAACGCCGCTCTGGCGCAACGCGTGCGGGATCGGGATCGCACGTGCCGCTTTCCCGGCTGCGGCGTCGCAGCCCGGCGGTGCGACCTCGACCACGTCGTGCCCTACCCGGACGGTTCCACGGCTGAGGAGAACCTCGTCTCCCTCTGCCGCACGCACCACGGGTTCAAGCATCACTCCGGGTGGCTGCTCACGATGGACGCGGCCGGTACGTGCACGTGGACGTCGCCGACCGGGCGGTCCTACGTCACCCGCCCCGCTGACGTCCGTCTGACCGCCGCCTGACTCCCATCAGAAGAAGGGCGTTGTCGTCCACAGCCGCTGGATGGGCCGAACAGCGACCGTGACGCGGCCGCGGTGCTAGCGTCGAGCGACGTGCTGGGCACGACGCGGAGGCGACATGGACGCGTTCATGAGGTTCGACGGCATCGAGGGTGGCAGCCAGAGCAAGGACCACCAAGGCGCCGTGGACGTGCTGTCGTGGAGCTGGGGGGTGACGGCCCAGGGCGGAGACGCCGGGGGTGGGGCCGGTGGTTGGGGTGGAGTCGGTCGAGCCCGCGCCCACGAGTTCCGCATCGTGCACCACTACGACCTCGCGTCGCCGCACCTCGCCTCCTTCGCCGCCAGCGGCAAGCACCTCAAGGAGGCCACCCTCGACGTCGCCAGACCGGGTGCCCGCGCACCCTTCCTCACCGTGACGATGAAGGACCTCGTCGTGACCGAGGTGCTCGTTTCGGGTGACGACGACACGGTTGACGAGGAGGTCGCCCTGCAACCCGCCCGGATCCGTTTCGACTATGCCGAGCCCGGATCGAGCGGAGGCTCGACAGGTCGCACCTCGAGCGTCACGTGGGACATCCGATCCAACAAGGTGGGCTGAAGGCCACACCGCGGACGGGCAGGCTGCTGCGGGTCGCTCAAGAGCAGACAGCGGGCCGAGCAACGGCGAGGATGGGCGGGTAGGGAGGGACTGACAGGGACGGACCTGTGTGGTTAGATATATCTTGACGTCAAGATAAATCGAGCACCGTGACATCAGTGTTGCTGGAAGGAGCCCGACGTGGGCAGTGTTGACAGCTTCAAGGCCAAGGGGACCCTCGAGGTCGGGGATCAGTCCTACGAGATCTACCGGCTCGCAGGGGTCGACGGACAGGAGACCCTGCCGTACAGCCTCAAGGTCCTCCTGGAGAACCTCCTGCGCACCGAGGACGGCGCGAACATCACCGCCGACCACATCCGCGCCATCGGCTCGTGGGACGAGAACGCCGAGCCGTCCACGGAGATCCAGTTCACGCCCGCGCGCGTGATCATGCAGGACTTCACCGGCGTGCCGTGCGTCGTCGACCTCGCCACGATGCGCGAGGCCGTCGCCGACCTCGGTGGTGACCCGGCGCGGATCAACCCGCTCGCCCCGGCCGAGCTCGTCATCGACCACTCCGTCATCATCGACGTCTTCGGCCGCGCCGACGCCTTCGAGCGCAACGTCGAGATCGAGTACCAGCGCAACCGCGAGCGCTACCAGTTCCTGCGTTGGGGCCAGACGGCGTTCGACGACTTCAAGGTCGTCCCGCCGGGCACCGGCATCGTCCACCAGGTCAACATCGAGCACCTCGCCCGCACCGTCATGGTGCGCGACGGCGTCGCCTACCCCGACACCTGCGTCGGCACCGACTCGCACACGACAATGGTCAACGGCCTCGGCGTGCTCGGCTGGGGCGTCGGCGGCATCGAGGCCGAGGCGGCCATGCTGGGCCAGCCCGTCTCGATGCTCATCCCGCGCGTCGTGGGCTTCAAGCTGAGCGGCGCCATCCCGACCGCCGCCACGGCGACCGACGTCGTCCTCACGATCACCGAGATGCTGCGCAAGCACGGTGTCGTCGGCAAGTTCGTCGAGTTCTACGGCGAGGGCGTCTCGCAGGTGCCGCTCGCCAACCGCGCCACCATCGGCAACATGAGCCCCGAGTTCGGCTCGACGTGCGCGATCTTCCCGATCGACGAGGTCACGCTCGACTACCTGCGCCTCACCGGCCGCTCCGACGAGCAGGTCGCCCTCGTCGAGGCGTACGCCAAGGAGCAGGGCATGTGGCTCAAGGCCGGTCCCGACCAGCCCGAGTCCCGCTACAGCGAGTACCTCGAGCTCGACCTGTCGACCGTCGTCCCCTCGATCGCCGGCCCGAAGCGTCCGCAGGACCGCATCGCGCTCACCGACGCCAAGGAGGCCTTCCGCAAGGTGCTGCCGACCTACGTCGCGCACGACGAGGGCGACTCGGGCAACGCCGAGTCCTTCCCGGCCAGCGACCCCGGCATCGACGACGGTGGCGACAAGCCGTCCGACGGGGCCACCAACGGCCGCCCGACGAACAAGGTCTCGGTCACCGACGCCGATGGACGCGAGTTCGAGATCGACCACGGCATCGTCTCGATCGCCTCGATCACGAGCTGCACCAACACGTCCAACCCGTCGGTGATGATGGCGGCCGCGATGCTCGCCAAGAACGCCGTCGAGAAGGGCCTGTCGGTCGCACCGTGGGTCAAGACGTCGATGGCCCCGGGCTCCAAGGTCGTCACCGGCTACTACGACAAGGCCGGGATGTGGCCCTACCTCGAGAAGCTCGGCTTCCACCTCGTCGGCTACGGCTGCACGACGTGCATCGGCAACTCGGGCCCGCTCAACGAGGAGATCTCCAAGGCGATCAACGACAACGACCTCGCCGTCACGTCGGTCCTCTCGGGCAACCGCAACTTCGAGGGTCGCATCAACCCCGACGTCAAGATGAACTACCTCGCGAGCCCGCCGCTCGTCATCGCCTACGCCCTCGCCGGGACGATGGACTTCGACTTCGAGTCGCAGCCCCTGGGGCAGGACGCCGACGGCAACGACGTCTTCCTCGAGGACATCTGGCCGGCTCCGGCCGACGTCGAGCGCACCATCGCGGCCTCGATCAGCCAGGAGATGTTCACCGAGGACTACGCCGACGTCTTCGCCGGCGACGAGCGCTGGCAGTCGCTGCCGACCCCAGAGGGCGACACGTTCGCGTGGGACGGCGAGTCGACGTACGTGCGCAAGCCCCCGTACTTCGACGGCATGTCGATGGACACGACGCCGGTCGCCGACATCGAGGGTGCGCGCGTGCTCGCCAAGCTCGGCGACTCCGTGACGACCGACCACATCAGCCCCGCCGGCGCCATCAAGAACGACAGCCCGGCCGGCAAGTACCTCGCCGAGCACGGCATCGAGCGCAAGGACTTCAACTCCTACGGCTCGCGCCGCGGCAACCACGAGGTCATGATCCGTGGCACGTTCGCCAACATCCGCCTGAAGAACCTCCTCCTCGACGGCGTCGAGGGCGGCTTCACGCGCGACTTCACCCAGGGCGGGGAGCAGACGACGATCTACGACGCCGCGCAGAGCTACGCCGCTGCCGGCACCCCGCTCGTCATCCTCTCGGGCAAGGAGTACGGCTCGGGAAGCTCGCGCGACTGGGCCGCCAAGGGCACGAGCCTGCTCGGGGTCAAGGCCGTCATCGCCGAGAGCTACGAGCGCATCCACCGCTCCAACCTCATCGGCATGGGCGTCATCCCGCTCCAGTACCCCGCCGGCCAGAACGCCGACTCGCTCGGGCTCGTCGGCACCGAGACGTTCTCGATCACGGGCATCACCGCCCTCAACGAGGGCACGACGCCGAAGACGGTCAAGGTCGTCGCGACCAGGGAGTCGGGCGAGACGGTCGAGTTCGACGCCGTGGTCCGCATCGACACCCCCGGTGAGGCCGACTACTACCGCAACGGCGGCATCCTCCAGTACGTCCTGCGGTCGCTCGTCAACAGCTGACCCGCGCTGCCCGAAGGGCCCCGCACGCCGCTCCACGCGGTGTGCGGGGCCCGTCGCCGTTCCCCACCGCTGTCGTATGCCGTCCGCCCGGGTCGGTCGCAACCTCGCCCCTCCGGGACGGCACGCCCCGACCCGGCCGGACGGCATACGCACTCGGATGGCATGCTCGTCGCGTGACTGAGCGCCATGCCCTTCTGACTGCCTGGGAGACCGGCTTCGACTGGTCTCCTTCGCGCGACGTCGTCTATGCGGACGCCCATGTCGACGAGGCCGAGCAGGTCACCTACGCCGCGCGTGCCTGGGAGTCTCCTATCGTCGAGTCGCCTTTTGCGGCAACGGAGCTCATCCCGTCGTGGAATGCGCGCACCCCGGCAGGCACGTGGCTGCACGTCGAGGGTCGGGTCGCCGACGAGTCGGGCTGGACACCGTGGTTCACCTTCGCGCGCTGGGCCGAGGACGACCCGGCGGGGGAGTCCCCGATCACGCGCACGACGGTGCGCGACCAGCACTTCGACTCCGGACACGTCGAGACGGACACGTGGCTCGCTGCGTCCGGTCACGGGTTCGACCGCTGGCAGCTGAGACTGACCGCCCTCGCCATTCCGCGACACGAGATCGCTTGGCCCACAGTCACCCTCGTCGCCGGTGCCGCGTCGCGCTTCGACATCACGGCCGACGAGCCGACGAGTGCCCCGGGCGTCGGCCGCGGGCACGAGGTCGAGGTCCCGCCGCACTCGCAGCGCCTTCACGTCGACACGTTTCCCGCGTGGGACAACGGCGGCCAGTCGTGGTGCTCACCGACGTCGACGACGATGCTGCTCGAGCACTGGGGGCACGCCCCGGGGCGCGAGGAGGTGGCCTGGGTCGGGCACGCGGTCGACCCGGAGGTGGTCCACGGCGTGCGCCGCGTCTTCGACCGCTCCTACGGCGGCGCCGGCAACTGGGCCTTCAACACGGCCTACGCCGGGGCGCGGGGGCTGCGGGCCTACGTGACCCGGCTGCGGGACCTCACCGAGGCCGAGGCGTTCCTGGCGGCGGGTGTCCCTCTCGTCGTGTCGGTGACCTTCGGGGAGGACGAGCTCGACGGCGCCGGCTACGACACGAACGGTCACCTGCTGACGATCATCGGGTTCACCCCCGAGGGTGACGTCGTGTCCAACGACCCCAACTCGCACCGCGTCGCGAGCAACGACCACGTGCGCGCGGTCTACCGGCGCGACCAGTTCGAGCGGGTCTGGCTGGGGTCCGACGGCGGGCTCGCCTACGTGATGCACCCGACTCGAATGGCACTGCCGACCCCGCCCGCGGAGGCCAACTGGGTGTGAGTCCCGCGGGATGCGCGTGCATTTCTTGCGCTTGATGCTCGGATGACGAAGATTTTGCACACCCATGACCCTTCCGACGCGCGCGCGGGTGTTGACTGGCCGCGCCCAGCCCGACCGGAAGGTGTGCCATGTCGCAATCCCCCCTCCCTGCCGGTGGCTCGCCCAGCCGCCGCACCCTCCTCGGCTCCGCCGCGGGACTCACCCTGGTCGGCGCCGCCGGCACGCCATCAGCCGGCGCGGTGGGAGCGCCCAGCTCCTTCGACACGAGTGGTCGCCACGTCTCCTACCGTGAGTGGAGCGGACGAGACCTCTGCCCGAGCCGCTTCACCGATCGGCGCGACTACGTCGACCCGTTCGACGACACCGCCACGTCGCGCTCCTACGACGTCGCCACCTGGGTCTCCCCCGTCGTGCGTCCCGGTTTCGGGCTGACCGAGCTCGTCGCCTCGTGGAATGCCGACACGCCGGGCGGGTCATGGGTCGAGGTCTCGGTGCGGGGACGCAGCGGCGGCGTGGCCACCAAGGAGTACGTCCTGGGTCGCTGGTGCCGCTACGACCCCGCTCAGGGAGGTGGCATCCACCGCACGTCGGTGAACGGCCAGGGCGACACCGTCGCCACGGTCTACACCGACACCCTGGCGACCCGATCCGGGCACGTCCTCGACGAGTGGCAGCTCGTCGTCCGGCTGATGCGCCCCACCGGCACGCGGCACGCGCCCCGGCTGCGGTCGGTCGGCGCGATGGCCTCGGCCCTGCCCGACGCGCCGCGAGTCCCGCGCAGCCCCAACGGCCGCGCTCACGGCCGAGTCCTGGACGTGCCGACCTTCTCCCAGGAGAAGCACATCGGCCACTTCCCCCAGTGGGACAACGGGGGAGAGGCCTGGTGCTCGCCGACGTCGACCTCGATGGTCCTTGCCTACTGGGGCGCCGGACCGCGCCGCGACGAGACGGCCTGGGTGACCGAGGCGCTGCCCTCCGAGACCGACCCGCAGGTCGACTTCGCCGCGCGGAACGTCTACGACTACACCTACGACGGATGCGGCAACTGGCCGTTCAACGCGGCCTACGCCGCCACACGGCCACGGATGCGGGCGTTCGTCACCCGGCTCCGGTCGCTGACCGAGGCCGAGGAGTTCATCGCCGCAGGCATCCCGCTCGTGACGTCCGTCTCCTTCAAGAAGGGAGAGCTCGACGGTGCGGGCTACGGCACGAACGGCCACCTCATGGTCGTCGTCGGTTTCACCCGCGCCGGCGACGTCGTGTGCAACGACCCCGCCTCGCACCTGCTGCGCGACAACGCCCAGGTGCGCGTCCTCTACGACCGGGAGCAGTTCGAGAACGTGTGGGTGCCGCACAGCGGTGGCATCGTCTACGTCATCCACCCGGAGCGGCACCGCCTGCCGCGGGCGCCCCGCCACGAGCCCAACTGGTGACGTCCTGCCTCGTCGCCAACTGAGCACTCGACGACAGGGACGTGGGCACTCGAGGGTTCTGGGCCCTCGGCGGGTCAGCGGCCGAGGCCGGAGCGCGGGTCCCGGTCGGTGACGCAGTAGAGCGCGCCGGCCGGGTCGCGCAGGGTGGTCCAGCCCGAGTGGCGGGCCACGACCGTCGCGCCCAGGCGTTCGTGCCGGGCCACCTCGGTGGGCCGGTCGTCAGAGGCGAGGTCGAGGTGGCCGGTCACCGGCACCGTCGCAGCCTCGCCGAGCCGCTGGAGCAGCAGCCGGATCGGGATGCCGTCCGGACGAACGAGGTGACGGAACTCGGGTCGGCTCACCGAGCGGCGCACGGGCCATCCCGTCAGCTGGGACCAGAAGACGCATTCGGTGTCATAGGCCGCCGGGGGGATGTCGAGACACACCTGGTCGACGACGCTCTCGTGCTGCTGCGGCCAGCGCGTCGGCCACGGACGTCGGGTGAGAACCTCGTGCACGAAGCAGAAGACGAAGCCGCCGGGGGAGCGCAGCACGACGAAACCGTCATCGGACCGTTCCGCGACGGCCGCTCCCAGTCCCTCGGCGCGAGCAGCGGAGTCAACCACCGACGCCACGTGCAGGTCGAGATGGAGGCCAGGCCTGCCCGGTCCGGTTGCTCCGGTCCGCTGGATCTTCAGGAACGGGTCGCCGACCGGTGGGAGCAGCGTGGTGAACTCGGCGTGGTCCCCGCGGGGTGGCGACACGGCATACGCCGTCACCGCCGACCAGAAGCGGGTGCCCGCCTCGTGGACGTCCGGCGGCAGGTCGAGGAGGGCCGTCACCCAGCTGACCGTCGTCATGATCCGAGACTAGGCGAGGCAGACTGGGTGCATGCCGACTCCGACGCCCCCGGTCCAGCACGGGCAGACCCCTCCCGGGTGGCCGCCGGGCGTGCCGCCGGCCCACACGCCGGGCTGGGAGGAGCGCGCCGTGCTGTGGCTGCTCGACCAGTGCCCTCCGGACTACCGGGCGTATGCCGGGTGGCGGCGTCACCCCATCGCCCTCGCCTGGCTGGCCGGCCGGCACATCGACGGCCAGGTCGTCGCGATGCGCGACGCGTGGCGCGAGGCCCGCGTCGCGATCGGTCCGCACGTCCCGGCGGAAGCGCTGACCGAGATCCTCGGTCAGATCGAGGCCGAGGGGATCCGGCTGCTCGCCGCCTCGCGGTCGGCGCGGCTGCTGCACGAGGCCCTTCAGGGCAAGGTGTTCGCGCCCCGACTGTGAGAATGGTGTGACGAGGTCGACAGCGTCCCGTATGGAGCGTTGGGCCCCCTCGGACGTTGACCCGTAGACTCGACCGACCCACCTGCGTGGGCGAAGGACCGACCGAGAGGACGACGCAGCGTGGCCCTGCTGGAGACGATCACGAGCCCCGCGGCACTCAAGGCGCTGCCGGCGGACCAGCTTCCGGCCCTCGCGGAGGAGATCCGCACCTTCCTCGTCACCGAGGTCTCCAAGACCGGTGGACACCTCGGACCCAACCTCGGCGTCGTCGAGCTGACGATCGCGCTGCACCGGGTCTTCGACTCCCCGCACGACACGTTCGTCTTCGACACCGGTCACCAGTCCTACGTGCACAAGCTGCTCACCGGTCGCCAGGACTTCAGCAAGCTGAAGAAGAAGGGCGGGCTCTCCGGCTACCCGAGCCGCGCCGAGTCCGAGCACGACGTCGTCGAGAACTCCCACGCCTCGACCGCGCTCTCCTGGGCCGACGGCATCGCCAAGGGCCGGCGCCTGAGCGGCGAGAGCGACCGGCACACCGTCGCGGTCATCGGCGACGGCGCCCTGACCGGCGGCATGGCCTGGGAGGCGATCAACAACATCGCTGTCGACAAGACCCTGCCGCTCGTCATCGTCGTCAACGACAACGAGCGCTCCTACGCCCCCACCATCGGCGGCCTCGCCGACCACCTCGCGACCCTGCGCACGACCCGCGGCTACGAGCGGTTCCTCGACTGGGGCAAGCGGTCGCTCGCCCGGACGCCGGTCGTCGGCGGCGCGATGTTCGAGACGCTCCACGGCGTCAAGAAGGGCATCAAGGACATCGTCGCGCCGCAGGGCATGTTCGAGGACCTCGGGCTGAAGTACCTCGGCCCCGTCGACGGCCACGACGAGCCGGCGGTCGAGCGGGCGCTGCGCAAGGCCAGGGACTTCGGTGGTCCGGTCATCGTCCACGTCATCACCCAGAAGGGCCGCGGCTACCAGCCGGCCATCGACGACGAGGCCGACCAGTTCCACGGCGTCGGCAAGTTCAACCCGGAGACGGGACTGCCGTTCGAGGTCTCCGGGCGCATCTGGACCGACGAGTTCAACGAGGAGATGGTGGCGATCGGACGCGATCGTCCCGATGTCGTCGCGCTCACCGCCGCCATGCTCATCCCCGTCGGCCTGGACGGCTTCGCCGTCGCTTACCCCGACAGGGTCTTCGACGTCGGCATCGCCGAGCAGCACGCCGTGACCATGGCGTCGGGGCTCGCCTTCTCGGGTCTGCACCCGGTCGTCGCCGTCTACGCCACGTTCCTCAACCGCGCCTTCGACCAGCTGCTCATGGACTGCGCCCTGCACAAGGCCGGCGTCACCGTCATCCTCGACCGCGCCGGAGTCACGGGCAGCGACGGCGCGTCGCACAACGGCATGTGGGACATGACGCTGACCTCCATCGTGCCGGGGCTGCGCCTCGCCGCGCCGCGCGACGGTGAGCAGGTGCGCAAGCAGCTGCGCGAGGCCGTGGACGTGTCCGACGGCCCGACGGTCATCCGCTTCCCGAAGGGTGACGTCGCCGACCCGCTGACGGCGGTGCGCTCCATCGGTGACGTCGACGTGCTCTTCGAGAATGCCGGGGACGAGGTCGACCTTCTCGTCGTCGGCGTCGGCGCCTTCGCCGGGCTCGCCACCGAGGCGGGCGAGAAGATCGCGGCCCACGGCCGCACCGTGCGGGTCATCGACCCGCGCTGGGTGATCCCGGTCAGTGACGACGTCGTCGCGCTCGCCCGCCGTGCCGGCGCCGTCGCCGTGGTCGAGGACAACCTCGTCAGCGGCGGTGTCGGGGCAGCCGTCACGCTCGCCCTGCGCGAGGCCGACGTCGACGTGCGGGTGCACACCTACGGCATACCGAAGCGCTTCCTCGAGCACGCGTCTCGCGGGCAGATCCTCGAGGAGCTCGGCCTGACCGCCGACCAGCTCGTGCTCGACCTCGAGCCGAGGCTCTGAGGCCGCCGCGCCCGCGAAGCTCCCGTCGCGCCCCGGACGGAGCGTGCACAGGGCGGTTGCCTACGATCGAGGGATGCAGCTTCGAGACGCAGCAGACGTGACGACGGCCCCCATCGCAGCCCTCGGGCTGGTCGGCGGCTACGTCGCCGCCCGCGAGACCGGCATCCGTCCCCTGGGGGGCGTCGTGCTCGGCGCAGCCGGGCTGTATGCCGGGCGCACCTGGCTGGCCAAGGCGGGGGCTCCGACCACCGCCGGACTCGCAGCGCTCTACCTCGGTGGTTTCGGCGCCTCCCACCCGCTGGCCAAGAAGATCGGTGCCTGGCCGTCCGTCCTCACCGTTGCCGCGGTCAGCGCGGTCGCCTCGTGGGCTGTCGCCGACCGGCGCCGCTGAGGCGCGCGAACGCTCAGTCGCCGGGCCTCAACCCGCCGAGGCGACGGATGAGGGCGTTGGCGTCGCCGACCGGCCCGAGGTGGACGAGCTTGTCAGGGTTGACCACCGCGCGGACGCCCGCAACCTGACCGCCCCGGACGTCGAGAGCCCAGACGGCGAGCAGCCGGCCCTCGACGAGAAACATCGCGCCCGGGTCGCCGTTGACCTCGGTGAGCCGGATCTCCATCTCGGGCAGGCGGCGCAGCGCGCGCAGCCAGTTGGTGAGGGTGTGCGCAACCCGACTCCGGCCGCGCTGCGAGCGCGCGAGCGAGGGCGCCTTGCCCCCACCGTCTCCGACGAGCTCGACGTCGTGGGCCAGCAGGGACTCGAGCCCGGCGAGGTCACCAGTCCGGGCCGCGGTGAAGAAGCGGCTCGCCAGCTCGGTCTGCTGCTCTGGAGTCGTGGTGAACCGGGGCCGCCGGTTCTCAACGTGTCGTCGCGCGCGCACCGCGAGCTGGCGCACGTTGGCCTCGCCCTTGCCGACGATCGTCGCGACCTCGTCGTAGCCGTAGCCGAACACGTCATGGAGCAGCAGGACCGCGCGCTGCTCCGGCGACAGGCTCTCCAGCAGCACGAGCAGCGCCATCGACAGGGAGTCGGCGGTCTCCGCGGCGCGAGCCGGGTCCTGACCCGCACCCTGCCCGTCGGTGAGGATCGGCTCGGGGAGCCAGGCACCGACGTAGCGCTCCCGGCGCACGCGCGCGGACCGGAGCTCGTCCATCGCGAGGCGGGTCGTCACGGTGGCCGTGAACGCCCGAGGGGAGGCGAGCTGCTCGCCCGACTGGAGGGCCCGATGAACACGCAGCAGCGCCTCCTGGACGACGTCCTCCGCCTCGGTGACGCTCCCCAGCATCCGGTACGCGATCCCGAAGGCCACGGGCCGCAGGGCCGCCAGCAGCTGCTCCCGGTCGGGGGCCGCTGCCGGCGAGCCCGTCTCGTCGGTCACGCCGGCGCACCGCTCTCGGCGCGCGCCTGGGCGCCCAGCTCGCGGAAGCCATCACGCCACGTCGCGTGCGCGGGGGCCCAGCCCAGCTCGCGCCGGGCCTTGGCGTTGGACGCGCCCCGCAGCTCGGTCATCATCACCGCGCCAGTCTCGCCCGCCAGGAGCCGTCCGACCAGCCGCGGCACGCGCATCGGTGCCTTGGCCCCCAGCGACTCGGCGAGGATCGGAAGCCACGTCGCCACGGTCGCGGGTTCGTCGTCGACGACGTTGTAGACGCCCGGCCCGCCGCGCTCGACGGCAGCCACCGTCGCGTCGGCAGCGTCGGCGATGTGGATGAACGACCACACCCCGCCGCCGTCACCGACGATCGGGAACTTCCGCCGCCGGACGGCTTCGGTCTGCTCGCCGTCCGGGCCGAGCGAGGTGTGCGGGCCGTAGAAGCCGCCGTACCTCAGCACGAGGCCCTGCGTCCACGAGGCGGCGAGCACCTGGTCCTCCACGTAGCGGATGGCGCCCACGGTCTGCTCCATCCCGGGCGGCGGCACGGTGCCGAACGGGTCGTCCTCGGTCTTCACGCCGCCGCCAACGCGGTCATAGCCGGCGAAGAAGCTCTGGGCGACGAACCGCCCCACCCCGGCCGCCCGGGCCGCGGAGAGCAGGTGGTCCGTGCCTTCGGTCCGCAGCCGGTTGGTCTGGGCGAAGGCGCGGTCGAAGTGCCGCATGTCCATCGGCCCGATCGACGTCAGCTCGTGCACCACGACCTCCGGGCGCGCCGTGGCCACGGCCCGCGCCACCTGCTCGGGGTCCAGCGCGTCAGCCACCACCGGCGCCGCTCCGAGCTCCTGCAGGAGGGCCCGCTTCGACTCGCTGCGCGTCATACCGTGGACCTCGTGCCCGGCTCGTACCAGACGCGGCACCAGCTGTCGCCCCATCGCACCCGTCGCTCCTGCCACCAGAACCCTCATCACGTGCTCCTTCGCTCGTTTCGTGCCTACACCCATCAAGACGGGACAGCAGCCCGTCCTGTGACACTCGGCGCGAAAGACATGCCGTGGAGGGTGGCGGATAGCCACATGCAGGCGGCGTCTTTGTGGTGGCAGGTCCCACCGTCGGCCGTTCGAGCCTGAACTACTTTCGCCGAAACGGTTGGGCGTCAACGAATCTCGTTGCAGCAAAGGCGCGAGCGCCCGCCAGAGGTGGAGGACTTCGGTGTCCAAGCGGTGGAGTTTCGCGCTCGCGAGCGTCATGATCACGCTGTCCGTCGCGGCCTGCGGGTCGCCCGGCCAGCCTGGGGCACCAGCCGGCGGCAACGGCACGGCCGGCGCCTCCGGTGGTTCCGGCGCCCCGTACAAGGTGGGCCTCGTCTACTCCAAGTCCGGACCGCTCGCGAGCTACGGCAAGCAGTACCGGCAGGGACTCACGGCCGGCATCGACTACGCGACGAAGGGAACCGGCGCCGTTGCCGGTCACACCATCCAGATCACCGAGCAGGACGACGCCGGCGACCCGGCGAAGGCCGTCGCCTCGGCCACCGACCTCATCGGTCAGGGCAACACGATCATCGCCGGTTCGACCTCGAGCGGTGTGGCGCTGCAGGTGGCCCCGCTGGCGAAGGACAACAAGGTCCTCTTCATCTCCGGTCCGGCCGCTGCCGACGCCGTCACGGGCGCCAACCGCTACACCTTCCGGTCGGGACGCCAGACCTACCAGGACGTCGCGACGGCCGGCACCATGCTGGGCGACGTCAAGGGCAAGAAGGTCACGGTGCTCGCGCAGGACAGCGCCTTCGGCAAGGCCAACGTCGCGGCGGTCACGGCGGTCCTCGGCGCCAAGGGCGCCACGGTCAGCTCCGTCGAGGTGCCGGCGGCCGCGACGGACCTCACCCCGTTCGCCACCAAGGTCAAGGGCGGCACCCCCGACCTGCTGTTCGTCGCCTGGGCCGGTGCCAACGCCACGGCAATGTGGACGACCCTCGGTCAGCAGGGCGTCTTCGACTCCACGAAGGTCGTCACCGGTCTCGACATCAAGGCGACGCATGCCCTCTTCGGCGAGGTCGCGACGAAGATCAACTTCCTCTCGCACTTCTTCGAGGGCGCGGCCGACAACGCGGCCTACCAGGCTCTGGACGCAGGACTGAAGAAGCAGGGCGCCACGGTCGACCTGTTCACCAACGACGGTTTCGTCGCGGGCCAGATGATCGTGCACGCGCTCGAGTCCGGCGGTGGCAACGTCGACAAGATGGTGAGCTCCCTCGAGGGCTGGAAGTTCGACGGCCCGAAGGGCTCGCTCGAGATCCGCGCCGAGGACCACGCCCTGCTCCAGCCGATGTTCACGGCCACGCTGAAGAAGGACGGCAGCAACGTCGTACCGCAGCTCGGCGACACGCTGCAGGCGTCGGCCGTCGCTCCGCCGGTCACGCCCTTCAAGTGATCGGACACCTCGCGTCGTGATCAGTGCAGAGGCGGTCGGCTGGAAGGTCGGCGGCGCCACGATCCTCGACGGCGTGTCCCTGACGGTTGGGGCCGGTGAGCTGCTCGGCATCATCGGCCCCAACGGGGCGGGCAAGTCGTCGTTCGTCAACATCTTGAGTGGCGTGACCAGGCCGTCCAGCGGACGGATCACGTTGCAGGACAGGGACGTCACCGGAGCGAGTGCCACACGCCGCGCTCGGTTGGGTCTGGCACGGTCGTTCCAGACGTCGGCCCTCTTCGACGGGCTGACGGCAGGGGAGAACGTGCGGCTGGCGATGCAGGCCGCCGGCACGGCGGCCTTCTCGCCGTTCCGGCGCGCCGGGTCCGCGTCGTCGGACGCCATCGAGTCGCTCCTCACCCGGGTGCGTATGCCGGGTCGTGCGCACGCGTTGGCTCGTGACCTCTCGCACGGCGACCGTCGCAAGCTCGAGCTCGCGATGGCCCTCGCGTCTGATCCGTCGGTGCTGCTCCTCGACGAACCGATGGCCGGGGTGTCGGCAGAGGACGTCGACGGCCTGACCGAGATCATCGGCGAGGTCCGCGACTCGGGGGTGGCGGTCGCGATGGTCGAGCACCACATGCATGTCGTCCTCGGCCTCGCCGACCGCGTAGCGGTCCTGCACCACGGACAGCTGCTCGCTGTCGGCGCACCGACCGAGGTGACGGGCGACGAACGGGTCCAGCAGGCCTACCTGGGAGAAGCATTGTGACTGAGCAGGATCCATCGACCCACGGCGCAGGGGAGCCCGCGCCCGTGCTGGCACTCGACGACGTCCACGTCCGCTACGGCGGCTCGCACATCCTGCAGGGTGTCTCCTTCGACGTCCCCGCGACCGGCGTCACGGCGCTCCTGGGACGCAACGGGGTGGGCAAGACGACGAGCCTCAAGGCGATCATCGGACTCGCTCCGAGGACCGGTCGGATCATGCTGAAGGGCAAAGAGATCCAGAGCACGACGACGGCTCGCATCATCCGTGGAGGCATCGGCTATGTGCCCGAGGACCGTGAGGTCTTCGGGGGTCTCACGGTCGAGGAGAACCTCAGGCTCGCTGCCCCCGACCAGGGTGTCGACGCCCCGGTGGTCGGGCGGCTCTTCCCCGATCTCGTCGCGCGTCGTGGTCAACGCGCGGGCACGCTGTCTGGTGGTCAGCAGCAGATGGTGTCGCTGGCCCGGGTCCTGCTGCGCGAGAACGCGCTGCTGCTCATCGACGAACCCACCAAGGGCCTCGCTCCCAAGCTCGTCACCGAGGTCGCCGACGTTCTGGCGGAGGTGGCGCGGACGACCCCGATCCTCCTGGTCGAGCAGAACCTCCCACTGGTGCGGCGGATCGCCGACCGCGTCATCGTCCTCGACGCAGGCAAGGTCGTGCACCGCGGCGCGGCGGCTGACCTCGTGGCCGACGTCGATCTGACGCGTGAGCTGCTCGGGGTCTCGATGCGACGCGAGGGCGCGGCATGAGCGACCTCGTCCTCCTGCTGGTCACCGGCGTCGGCCTCGGTGCGCTCTACTTCATCGCCGCGAGCGGGCTGAGCCTCATCTACGGCCTCATGGGCGTCCTCAACTTCGCTCACGGCGCCTTCATGACGGCCGGGGCGTATGCCGCCTGGCTGACGATGGGGGCGCTGCCGGGCGAGTGGCCGGTGGCCGGGCGCCTGCTCGTCGCCGTCGTCGCTGCCGTGGCTGTTGGGGCCGTGGTGGGGCTGGTCGTCGAGGTCGTCCTGATCCGTCCGCTCTATCGCCACCACATCCAGCAGGTGCTGGTCACGGTGGGTCTCTCGCTCGCGGGTGTCGCTGCGGCACAAGGCATCTGGGGAGCGGACCCGCGCCCGGTGGACTCCCCGGCCTGGATGGGGGAGACGAGCGACGTGCTCGGCGCCCGGCTCCCGAACGACCGCTTCGTCTACGTCGTCGTCGCGGCCGTGCTCTTCGCCGGGCTCCTCGCCCTGCTGCACCTGACGCGCCTCGGACTCGTCATCCGGGCCGGGGTCGAGAACCGGACGATGGTCGAGGCCCTGGGCATCAACGTCCACCGGACCTTCACGGTCGTCTTCGCCCTCGGCGGCGCTGCGGCCGGCCTGGCCGGGGCGCTGTACTCGCACTACGCGGGAGCCGTCTCACCCGCGCAGGGCGGCTCGCTGCTCATCTTCGCCTTCATCGTCGTCGTCATCGGTGGCATGGGCTCGCTGACCGGCACGGCCGTGGCTGCCGTGGTCGTGGGACTCGTCCAGCAGCTTGCGAACTACTACGCGGCGAGCGGGGTCGGCGACCTGTCCGTCGTGCTGCTGCTCGCACTGGTCCTCCTGCTCCGACCGACCGCCCTGAAGGGAGCGACGGCATGACGTCGCCGACCGACCACCTCACCGACACGCATACGCCCTCGGGTACTGAGGTCGCGGGCGATGCGGCCGACGCGCCGGGGAGTGTGACGGGAAGGCGGCGCCTCGGGGTCCACCGGCTGCTGCGCGTCCTGCCGGCGCTCGTCGTCCTGGCGGTGCTCGCCTACCTGCCCTACGTGCCGGTCGAGCTGCCGGGCATCCTGCCCGGGCGGGTCAACGGTCCAGGGTCGCTGCAGCTGCTCGCCACCTGCCTCGTCGTCGGCGGCATCGCCCTGAGCTACGACGTGGTCTTCGGCCGGACCGGCCTGCTCAGCTTCGGGCACGCCCTGTTCGTCGCCGCCGGCAGCTACCTGCTGACGATCTCGCTCTCGACCTGGGCGCTGCCCCTCCCTGTCGCCGTGCTCGCGGCCCTCGGCCTGTCGACCGGGCTCGCCCTCGTCGTGGGGGCCATCGCCCTCCGGGTCGGCGGGATCGCCTTCGCGATGGTGACACTGGCGTTCGCGCAGGCCGCGTCGATCATCGTCATGCGCAACCCCGGGGGAGTGACCGGGGGCGAGGAGGGGCGACCGCTCGACCGCGACGCGGTGCCCGACCTGCTCGTGGGCGTGGCCAACGCGCCCTACCGCTACTGGTTGGCGCTCGGCTTCGTCGTCGTGGCGTGGGTCGCGGTCACCGTCCTCGTGCGGTCCCGGGCGGGCCATGCGATGGCGGCGGTGCGCGAGAACGAGCAGCGCGCGGCCGTCCTGGGGTTCGGCACCTACCGCGTCAGGCTCCTGGCGCTCGTGGTCGGCTCGTCGCTCGGTGCCCTCGGCGGCATCGTCCACGCGCTCGTGCTCGGCGGGTCCAACCCGCACCTGACCACCTCGGAGTTCACGCTCTCCCTCCTCGTCATGGTGGTGCTCGGTGGCGCCGGCAGTCGCTGGGGCGCCCTCATCGGCGGCGTCCTCTACACGTATGCCGATGCCCGCCTCGTCGAGGTCAGCAACGCCGCCGTCCTCCAGGGCCTGCCCGACGTCGTGCGCCAGGTGCTGTCGCAGCCGCTCTTCATCCTCGGCGTCTTCTTCGTCGTCGTGGTCTACTTCGCTCCGTCAGGCCTGACCGGCCTGGGCGGGCGACTGATCAGGAGGTCAGCGTCCAGATGAGCACCACCCCGTCTGCGTTCGTCATCGAGCTGCCGAAGGGCAGCCTCGCCATCCACGACCTGAGCCTGGGGTCCCCTGCTGCAGATGCTCCCGTCGTGCTCGCCGTCCACGGCATCACAGCCAACGGTCTCTCCTGGAGACGGGTCGCCGACGAGCTCGGCCGTCGGCACGGCCCGGGGGCGGTGCGGTTCCTCGCCCCGGACCTGCGGGGACGCGGTGACAGCCGCTCGGTCCCCGGCCCGTACGGGTTGGGCGCCCACGTCGACGACCTGACCTCGATCGCCACCGTCTTCGGATCCGCCCCGGTGCTCGTCGGACACTCGATGGGAGCCTTCATCGCCGCGCTGGCCGCAGCCCGCCACCCCGAGCGCTTCCCGGCCGCCGTGCTCGTCGACGGTGGACTCGCCTTCCCAGTCGCGGACGACCTCGACATCGACGCCGCCCTCCAGTCGGTCATCGGGCCGGCCATGGACCGCCTGTCGATGCGCTTCGCCGACCCAGCGGCATACCTCGGCTTCTGGTCGTCCCACCCGGCGCTGGGGCCGGTGCTGAGCGGGCCCGGCGGAGACGCGGCGCGGGCCTACATCGAGCACGACCTCGTGCTCGACCCCACGGACGGCCAGTGGCACAGCACCTGCGTGCTCGACGCAGTGCTGGCCGACGGCGCCGACGTCATGGCCGACCGCGAGACCCACGCCGGGCTGCGGACGGCCGTCGCCGACGGCGTCGGGGCCGAGCTCGTCTGGGCCCGTCGCGGTCTGCTCGACGAACCGCAAGGGCTCTACGACGAGGGACGACTGGCTGCGCTCGACCTGCCAGACGGGGTGCGCACGACCGAGGTCGACGCGAACCACTACGATGTCATCCTCGGCGACCGGGGCGTCGCCGCGGTCGCGGATGCTCTCGACCGGCAGCTCCACTCCTGAGGAGCGGCCACCCTCAGGAGGTCGCTTTCACCGCCTGAGGGTGATGTCGGGTGCTGGCTCGCGTCCCAGCCTGCCGGCATGAGCGCCATCCACGTCAACGCAGACACCTTCGTCCGGGCCGAGACCGACCGGATGTTCGCCGCCCTGCTCGCGGACGCGGGTGGGATCAGCCGGCTCAAGCACTCGCGGACACCGACGCACCTGGACCCCCAGCCGGTGATCAGGATGAACCGCGACACGCTCTACAGCTCGGCGGTCGTCGACATCAGCGAGGGCGCCACGCTCACCCTGCCGGACCGGCTGGCCGGTACCTCTCGGCGATGGTCGTGAACCGTGACCACTACGTCAACGCGGTGCCGCACGAGCCCGGCGACCACGAGCTGACGACCGACCGCCACGACACCGACGTCGTCCTCGTCGCGATCCGTACGCTCGTCGATCCCGCGGATCCGGACGACGTCGTCGCGGCGGTCAACGCCCTGCAGGACCGCCGCGACGTCCCCGTGGACGGCTTCTGGTCCATCTCGCTCTACGACTCGGACGGCTACTTCGACGATGACGGGAGCGCCGTGAGCCTCAACAACCTGACGCCCCAGCGGAATCCGGACGGAGGCGTGACAGTGCACTTCGGCGGGTGCGCTGACGGACGGGCCAACTGCCTGGGCATCAAGGAGGGGTGGAACTACCTCGTGCGGCTCTACCGCCCCCGACCCGAGGTGCTCGACGGGACGTGGACCTTCCCGGTGGTCACCCCGGTGACCTGACGCGTCGCGTCCCCGTCAGCCGGGAGCCTGGAGCGAGCGGAGGCGCAGCGCGATCTGCAGCTCGAGGGAGTGGTCGGGCTGCTGCCACGACGCACCCAGCAGCGCCGTGATGCGCTCGAGCCGCTGCGACACGGTGTTGACATGGACGTGCAGCGTCCCTGCCGCGTGGCGCGGGCTGCCGCCCGCCGCGAAGTATGCCGCGAGCGTCCCGACGAGGTCGGTCCCGCGCCGCTCGTCGTAGTCCAGGACAGGCCCCAGAAGCTTGCGGACGTACTCGTCGACGTCCGGGTCGGAGCCGACGATGAGTCCCGCGAAGCCGAGCTGGGTCGCGGCCGCGCCCTTCCCGCGGTGCCCCAGCGCGATGAGCGCCCCCACGGTGCGGTGCCCTTCCTCGTGGGCGACGCCGATGTCGTCGACGGTGCTCACCGGTCCGACACCGGCCACCGTGACGCAGGTGCGCTTGGCGATGCGGGCGGCCACCGCCCGCGCCAACCCGTCGGGATCCGTGCCGGGGACGAGCGCGACGACGTCACCCTCATGGGTGCCGACGAGCGAGCCCTCACCGGTGGCGGCACTAGCGGAGATGAGCAGCGCCCGGTGACCACCGGGCTCCTCGCCCCGCAGCACGAGCAGGCAGAACGGCTTCTGCGGGTCGAAGCCGACCGTCCGGGCCAGTGACAGCCGCTCCTCGCGAGATCCGCGCGCACTGACGAGGTCGCTGACCAGGCGGTTGCGGGCTGACTGGCGGGCGTCCGCGGCCTGGCGCTCGAAGAGCAGGACGAGGGCCGTGACCACTCCGGCCCGCTCGACGGTCCGCTGGTCCGAGTCGCTCAGCGTGAGTCCTCCGACGTAGATGGTGCCGAGCCGCTCACGGGCAGCGGTGACGGCGACGGCATACACCCCGTCCCGCTCGACGAGGCGTCCGGTGCCGAGACCCGGCAGCGCGTCGAGGGACGCGACCGGGTCGCGGCCGGACGTGTCGAGCTCGGGAGCGGGACCCGCTGCGCTGTGCCGGGTGCCGTTCTCGTCGACGAGGACGGCCCACCCGCCGAGCAGCTCGGCGAGGGCGTGCGTGATGTCGTCGACGCCGCCACCACCGAGCACGAGTGAAGCGAACCGGTCGTGCGCGGCCGCCGCCTTCTCAACCCCATCGGCGTAGTGACGGACCGTCTCGTGCGCCTCGGAGAGCGCGGCCAGGGCGTTCTCCGCGTCGGCGAGGGCACGGGTCTGGACCAGGGTGAGCGCGGCGAGGGTGGCGAGGTTGCCCAGCAGCCCGACCTCCTCGCGGGTGAACGGACGTGGAGACCGGTTGGCGGCGAAGAGCACCCCGACGAAGTGCTCCTCGACGATGAGCGGCGTCCCGCAGATCGCGATGAGGCCCTCCTCGCCGACGGCGCCGTCGATCTCGGACGTGTGCCTGAACCGCTCGTCGGCCCAGTAGTCGGCGGTCCAGTAGGGCTTGTGCGTCGAGGCGACGAGACCTCCGAGGCCGGCGCCGAGCGCGAGGCGGACCGACTGGAAGACCGCCGAGACGGAGCCGTCGGTGGCGCGCATGAAGGTGTCGCCGGCCTCGGGATCGTAGAGCGTGAGGTAGGTGAGGTCGGTCCCGACGAGGCGGCGCGCGCGGCGCACGATGGCATCGAGGACCGAGCCCGGGTCGCTCTCGGTCGCCAGCTCCCGTGCCGTGTCGAGCAGGGCCGCCAGCCCGGCCTCCCGGTGCTGGTGGATCTCACGGGCGCCCGCGATCCGCAGGGCGAGGTCCCGTGCAACGGTCGGAGCCGCCGCCGCCGCGACCTCGGCGACCGGGGCATCGGCGGCGAGCAGCTCGAGCAGGTGCAGGACCTGAGCTGCTGGCTCTCCCGTCTCGACTGCCTCGGCCGGCTTGGCTCCCTGGGGTCGGTCGTCGGGCGACTGCGGGTCGGTGCGGAGTGCCACGGGCAGATCCTAGGCGGCTCGGTTCGGGGTGGGCGGCCGGAGGCGCACGGCTTTCAGTGCGCCGTCGTTCAATGCGCCGTCCACCCACCGTCCATCGAGAAGGACGTCCCGTTGATCGAGCCGGAGGCCGGCCCGCACAGGAAGAGGGTGAGGGCAGCGACCTCGTCGGGCTCGACGAGGCGCTTGACGGAGACCGGTGCCAGCATGATCTTCTCGACGACCTCGGACTCGGGGATGCCGTGGGTGCGGGCCTGGTCCGCGATCTGCCGCTCCACCAGGGGAGTGCGCACGTAGGCCGGGTTGATGCACGTGGAGGTGACGCCGCGCGGGCCGCCCTCCAAGGCGACGACCTTGGAAAGACCTTCGAGGCCGTGCTTGGCGGTGACGTAGGCGGACTTGAACGCGCTGGCCCTGAGGCCGTGGACGCTCGAGATGTTGACGATGCGGCCCCAGCCGCGGTCGTACATGTGGGGGAGGCTCTGCCGGATGAGCCGGAACGGCGAGACGAGCATGAGGTCGAGGATGAACTCGAAGCGGTCGACCGGGAACTCCTCGATCGGGCTCACGTGCTGGATGCCGGCGTTGTTGACGAGGATGTCGACCTCGGTCGGCAGGGTCGCGAGGTCGTCCAGGGCGGCCAGGTCGGCTGTGATCGTGGCGATGCCTGATCCGTCTGCCAGGGCCGCGAGTCCTTCGGCGTCCCGGTCGACGGCGTGCACCACCGCGCCCGCGGCCGCGAGGGCCCGGGCGACGCTCGCCCCGATGCCGCTCGCCGCTCCGGTGACGAGGGCGGTGCGCCCGGTCAGGTCGATGGGTTCGTTGACCGCCAGGGGACCGCTCTGGAGGCGGTCCGGGGCGTCGTCGCGTGCGTCGGTGCGGGCGTCGGGCATGCGGGAAGACTAAGGAGACCGGTCCGGCCCGCCGGTGTGGTGACCGAACACAAAACCCCGGATCTCATGTGGACCGCGCTCACCATCGTCGTCGGGTCTCCCCGCCGGGTGGCGTGACACGATGACCTCGTGACTTCCATGGGCGAAGCGACACCGCCCCCGGCCGAGGATGCTGGATCCGCCCACGCGGAACCAACGACGGTCGCAGCGGCGGCGGGCGATCCACCACGGCACCACCACGCCGGCGGCAGGATGCTCCCGCTTGCACTGGGCGCCCTCGGGATCGTGTTCGGCGACATCGGCACGAGTCCCCTCTACGCGATGCAGACCGTCTTCAGCATCGAGCACAACACGGTGCAGGCCACCCGGGGCGACGTCCTCGGCGTCATCTCGATGGTGCTGTGGTCGATCACGCTCGTGGTCTCCATGAAGTACGTGTCGCTGGCGATGCGCGCCGACAATGACGGCGAGGGCGGCATCCTCGCGCTCGTGGCGCTGCTGCGACGCCACCTGCAGGGCACCCGACGACTCGCTGCGGTGATGGTCATGGGCGTGCTCGGCGCCGCGCTGTTCTACGGCGACGCGGTGATCACGCCCGCCATCTCGGTCATGTCGGCGATCGAGGGGCTCGCGGTGGCCAACCCGTCCCTCGCCGAGCTCGTCGTGCCGCTCACTGTCGTCGTCCTGTCCCTGCTCTTCGTCATCCAGCGATGGGGTACGGGGGTCGTCGGCAGGTCCTTCGGACCCGTGATGGTGCTTTGGTTCGCCGTGCTCCTGGTGCTCGGCCTGCCGCACGTCTTCGCCAACCCCGAGATCCTTGCGGCGGTCTCGCCCACGTATGCGTTGATGTTCGTCGCCGAGCACCCGCTCGTCGCGTTCGTCGCCATGGGTGGCGTGGTGCTGACCATCACCGGAGCCGAGGCGCTCTACGCGGACATGGGCCACTTCGGCGCCAAACCCATCCGCTTCGCGTGGTACCTCGTCGTCTTCCCCGCGCTCGCCGTCAACTACCTCGGGCAGGGCGCGATGATCCTCGGTGACCCGGGCGCCGTGTCCAACCCGTTCTTCCTCCTCGCCCCGACCTGGGCCACGCTGCCGCTGGTCCTGCTCGCCACCGTGGCCACCGTCATCGCGTCCCAGGCTGTCATCTCCGGCGCGTTCTCCGTCTCGCGGCAGGCGGTGCGCCTCGGGATGCTGCCACGGCTCGCGGTGCGACACACCTCCCGCGAGGAGGGAGGCCAGATCTACGTCCCGGTGATGAACTGGATCCTCTTCGCCGGAGTGCTCCTGCTGACCGCAGCGTTCCGCAGCTCGAGCCGGCTGGCCGCCGCGTACGGCCTGGCGGTGACGGGGACCCTGCTGCTGACCAGCGCACTGTTCCTGCTGCTCGCCCGATACGTGTGGAGGGTTCAGACGTGGAAGCTCGTCGTCTACCTGGTCCTCGTCGTCGGCGTCGAGCTGACCTTCCTCGGCGCCAACCTCACCAAGGTCGTCGCCGGCGGATGGTTGCCCCTCGTCATCGCCACACTCGTCGTCGCCCTCATGACGACGTGGCGGCGTGGCGCGGATGCGCTGCATGCCGAGGAGCGGGACCTCGAGGGCCCGCTGCCACTCTTTCTCAGGATGCTCCACAAACACCCTGACCTGGTCAGACGCGTGCCTGGCGTCGCGGTCTTCCCACACCCCAACGCGACGACGACGCCGCTCGCGTTGCGCACCAACGCCGACTTCAACCGCGTGGTTCACGACCGAGTCATCCTCGTGCAGATCGTCAACGAGAACGTGCCGCACATCCGGCACGTCGACCGCGTCGAGGTCGACGACCTCGGTGACGCGACCGACGGCTTCGTGCACGTCAAGGTGCACGTGGGCTTCACCGACAGCCAGGACATCCCCAAGGGGCTGGCCCTCGCGGTCGGCAAGACGCCCGAGCTCGACATCGACCTCGACGAGGCGCGCTACTTCCTGTCCGTGCTGACCGTCCAGGCCACCGGCCACCGCGGGCTGCGCACGTGGCGCAAGCGTCTGTTCGCGTGGATGTACCACAATGCCGCGAACCGGACAGAGGTCTTCCACCTGCCGCCGGAGCGGACCATCGTCATGGGCGCCCACGTCGAGCTGTAGGCCGGGTGGTCATGACCGTGCGCAGCCCTTCTGGGCCGCCCCGCGGTGTGTCGTTTCTGCGCGGATCAGCCACGGGCGGTGGGGTACCTACGCGACCATGTGGGCATGAGGGAACTTGCCGGGTGGGCCGGCGGGAGCCACACCGCCGGCCGGGTCACCCATCCCACCTACCGCAAGGGAGCCGGCCCGGGCGTCGTCATCGTCCACGAGATCCCGGGTATCACCCCCGAGGTGCTGACGTTCGCCGACGACGTCGTCGATCGCGGTTTCACGGTGGTGCTGCCACACCTGTTCGGCGATCCGGGCGAACCCGCCAGCGCCGGGCAGATCGCCAAGGCGATCGCCCACGTCTGCGTGAGCCGGGAGTTCACCAAGCTCAGGGCCGGCGTGGCCTCACCCGTCACCGACTGGCTGCGGTCGCTGGCTCGCAACCTGAGCGACGAGCTGGGAGGCCCCGGGGTCGGAGCGCTCGGCATGTGCCTGACCGGCGGGTTCGCCCTGGCGATGATGGTCGACGAATCCGTCGCCGCGCCCGTCGTCGCCCAGCCGTCCCTGCCCATCCCGGTGGGCAAGACCCGTGCCGGGGATCTCGGGCTCAGCCCGGCGGACCGCGAGGTGGTGCGCCGTCGGGGGGCCGCAGGCTGCGCCGTCCTAGGCGTGCGTTACCGCGGCGACCCTGCCACCGGGACCCGGTTCGACACGCTCACCGAACTGCTCGGAAATGGATTCCTCAAGGTCGAGCTCGAGGGCAAGGGCCATGCGACGCTCACCGCGCACCGCCAACAGGTCGCCGTCGATCGCGTTCTGGACTTCTTCGACGAGCGGCTGAGGCCCGGCTGAGGCCCAGCTGAGGCGCCGAGCGTCGGGGCCGTCGTCCCGGCGCGGTGTCCGTCGGCACTCACTCGTGACCGGTTCCTCGTTCGAACGGTTGAGCGATAGCCGTCAGCCGCCGGGTGTGTGCTGGCCAGTCGATCGTGTCCGGGACGTTGCTGTGGCGCGGTAGCAGTCCGACGGAGCCGTCGAGCTGCTCACGCAGGATGTCGGCGTGGCCCGCGTGGCGCTGCAGGTCCGCGGTCTTGTGGACCAAGATCTGGTGGAGCGTGACCTCCGCGCCGCCCCAGTGGGCGACGTGACCGATCGCGTCCAGCGGCAGCGCGTCGATCGTCTCGTCGGCGAAAGCCTGGACGCGGCGGTAGAGGTCCACGATCCCGGCAGCGGTCTCGGATTCCGTTGCGTACCAACCGGCCAGCGGGTCGGACCCTTCGTGCGAGACGAGCTCGTCCGGAGTCAGCCATTCGCGTCCGAACGTCGGGCCGAAGTAGATCACCTCGGTGTTGAGCGCGTGCTTGACGAGGCCGAGCAGGTTGGTCCCGGTCGGCGTTCGCGGCAGCCGCAGGTTGTGCTCGGAGAGCCCTTCGAGCTTCCACAGCAGCACGTCCCGCGCGCCCTGTAGGTAGTCCTTCAACACGTCCTTCGGTGGGGTGACCATTCGCCTAGGCTGTCACGGCTCGCCGCCCGTGGGTGGCCGCGCAGGTGCTGTTCGCGTGACGCGGAGCACCGCCTCCACGAAGGAGCCTGCGACGACCCTGGCACCGCCACGACAACTCCGCCCGGGCGGACTTTGCGCGCGGATCGGCCCCAGAACCCCACGACAACTCCGCCCGGGCGGACTTTGCGCGCGGATCGGCCCCAGAACCCCACGACAACTCCGCCCGGGCGGACTTTGCGCGGGCGGTGTCCCGGGACCCCGCTGCACCGGAATCCAGCGGGCCGCTACCTCTCCGGCGGACCGTGATCCCTGACCGCTGACCTGGTGGTGACGGCGACGGCCGCCGCGCTGGCGGCAGAGGTGGACGTTGCCCCCCGAATGAGGATGCCGCCCACTACGGCTTGACGAGCACGTCGCCGGTGTTGGGCGCGAGGGTGATGGAGGTCCTCTCGACTCCGCTCAGGTCACGATAGGTACCACCGAGAGACAGGGTCACCGAGGCGGTGGTGGGATTGACCAGTGCGATACCGGCACTGAAGTCCCGACGGTAGACCCCGCCGACCTTGGCGTACCGGTTCACCGGGTCACCCACCTCCACCCGGTCCCACGGGTGGTCGACGAAGATGCCGGCCACCGTGTTCGCAGTGGAGAAGTTGAAGTAGCTGTGGCCGTTGGTTCCCAGCAGGAACGAGGCGAGGGCGTACTTGTGCCACTGGTCGATCTGCGCCTGGGTCGCAGTGGCCGACACGTTCCACATCTTGGTGGTCGTCCAAGCCACCTTGCTCCGGGCACCGACGTCCACCAGCATGTCGACGTCCTTCTTCCAGGCTGACTCTGCCTTGAACGTCCCGATGGGCGTGTTCTTGTCGCGCAGGAAGATCTCGGAGTGCACGGCGTCGAGTTGCTCGAACAGCACCGCGGGGGTCTGCCCGACGGGCTTGAAGTACCGCTGCCCGTTGACGAGACCGTTGGAGGCGAGCAGGCCGGCGGGGTCGGCCGCCCGCACCGCCTTGGCCACCTCGAGATCGGCCGCGAGCAGGTCGGCATACGTCCACACCTTGCCGGTGCGAGGGTCGATCGGCTTGGAAGCGTTGTAGTTCGGCGCCAGGGGGGCCGTGCCCAGCATGTCGAGATAGCAGTCATCGAAGCCGGACTCCGCGAGCAGGGCCTTGCACGTGCTGGCGCGGTCGGCCCACCACTGCGGGTTCGACATGTCCATCATGTAGTTCCCGAACGAGCGGGACTTCACCCGAACTCCGTTCGCGTCGTGCGCGTACCAGGATTCGGGGTACCTCGCGGCCTCGGTGGACTGGGCGTACACGCCGTTCATGTAGAGGAAGAGCCGAAGGTTCGGGTTGGCTGCTCGCATCGCTGGGACGTATCCGCGGAAGGTCGTCTTCGTCCCCATCACCACGTCGTAGGCCCGGGCCACGGAGACTGCGGTGGACTCGGTCATGACCTTCTCGGAGTCCCACGCCATGTTGCCGGGTGCCCACCGTTGAAGAGCGCCGGTGCGCACCGGCCACGTCGTCGCGCCCTCCGCCTGCACGACGGAGGCCCCGGACAGCAGCCCCGTCACGAGCAGGACCACCGCCAGGCGCCTCCTGCGGAAGGAGCCCCTGAGCCGCGAGCGCCTGGGCGCTCCTGGACCCGCCAGCACGTTGTCAGTCGACATGTCGTCCCCCTGTAGCGTTCCCCCCGCGCGCCGCCCCCGGCCGCGACCAGTGCCCCAACCATGCCGGACGTCCGCCCTCCACGCGGCGGATCCGCACATTCGCCCACCAGAATTCGGGGCGTCGGGTTGCCGGCCGCCTTGGTACCTGATGGGCTGCCGGGCATGAGCGAGCAGACCGCAGCCATCCGCCGCGCCTTCTGGGTCGACCCGGACGCCGACCCGCGCAACGGCCGGGAGCGGCCGGAGGGCGAGACGGCGACGCTGCTCGACTACCTCGAGCGCTACCGGATGACCTTCGAGATGAAGTGTGACGGGCTCACGCCGGAGCAGCTGGCCACTCGGTCGGTGCCGCCCAGCACGATGAGCCTGCTGGGGCTCATCCGGCACCTGGCCAAGATCGAGCACCACTGGTTCCGTCGGACGCTCGAGAGACAGGAGGACCTGCCTGTCCTCTACTGGACGCAGGAGGAGCCGGACCTCGACTTCGAGGGCGCGCTCGCCACCGACGGCTGTGTGGCCGATGCCTGGGAGTCGTGGCGCCGCGAGGCGGCGCACGCACGGGAGGTCTACGCCCGCTACGACGACCTCGGCGAGAACTTCGTCCCGGGCGAACCGTGGCAGGTGCGCGGGGTCATCGTCCACCTGATCGAGGAGTACGCCCGACACTGCGGGCACGCCGACCTGCTGCGCGAGTGCGTCGACGGCCGCACCGGCCAGTAGGCCCGGGGCCCGTTGGCGTATGCCGCGTGGCGCGGTCTGTCCTGCGCCGTCCGTGGGAGCGGCCGGGTTAGGGTGCCGGTGTGCTCCAGGACCCGGCGCAGGGACGCGACCGCCGACGCGGTGCGCCGACGCTCGACCTCGAGACCCTGCCGCGTGAGGTCCGGGCCGCGGTGGAGGCGATGGTCGCAGGGCGTGAGGTGAGACTCCGCCACGAGGGTCGTGACGTCGGGGTGCTGGCGTTCCGCAAGAGCGTCCTCGAGGGCACCGTCGTGTCCGGGCCGGCCGCGGCAGGGGAGTCAGCCCCTCCCGAAGCAGTTCCCGACGGTGTCACCGTCGTGGCCACGGCGACGAAGCTGTCCGACGCCGCGCGGCGTCGGCTCTCTGATGAGCTGGGGTCCGACTACATCGTCCTCGACCTGCTGAAGGCGCCGCCGACGGCGGACGTGGTCCTGACCCATCCCGTGAGCCCGCAGCTGCTCGGGGCACTTCGGGCCGGCTTCCCGAACGCCCGGGTGATCGTGACCGAGATCGACGACGAGGAGCTCGGCGTCAGCGCGCCGGGGCCGGTGAGCCGTCTGCTCGATGCCGGGGCCTCGGCCTACCTGCCGCCACGACCTCTGCGCGAGGTAGCGGCCAGCATGCATGCCTATCTCACCGGATCCGGCGCGCCGCAGCTCACCGCCGCCGCCCCCGCGACGGCGCCGACCGCGGCGCTGCCGGCGCCGTCGAGGGACCAAACGGACTGAGTAGTCGGTCGCCCGCCGGGGTGCCTGCAGACGAATTGGGTGTACGCCGGGCGCTGCCGCCACCTCACGGGGGCGTCGGTCATCCCGTCCTTTCCGGAGTGTTGCGCGGGGCTGTCTCGCTGACGGTCCAGTTGGACAGGAACTGCAGCGCTTCGGCCGATGGCGTGCTGGGTTCGACGGTGTAGGTGATGATCGTGAGGCCGGCGTCACCGGGCAGTTCCAGCGCCTCACCGGTGAGCTCGAGGTCTCCGACGACCGGGTGATGCATCTGCTTCGTCGAGGTGCGGTGGAGCCGCACGGTGTGGCCTGCCCACCAGGTGCGGAACTCCTCGCTGCGGGTGGAGAGCTCACCGACGAGGTCCGTGAGCCCGCGGTCGTATGGGGTGTGGCCCGCCTGTAGACGCAAGGATGCGACGACGTCTTTGGCGACCGCGGTCCAGTCGGCATAGAAGTCCCGGGAACGGTCGTCGAGGAACAGGTAGCGCGCGAGGTTGGGGCATGTGGTGTCCGCGCTGTACAGGTCGGACAGCAGGGCTCGTCCGAGCTGGTTGACGCCGAGCAGGTCGAGGCGGTTGTTGCGGACGTACGAGGGCGCCGACAGCGAGTCCAGGATGCGTTGCACACCGGGTCGCAGCTGCTGCTTGCCGGTGGTCCGTCGCCGCCGGCCGCCGGCGTTGGCTGCACGGGCGAGGTCCAGCAGATGAACCCGCTCCGACTCATCGAGCTTGAGCGCGGTCGCCACGGATTCCAGGACCGACTCGGACACCCCGGACAGGTTGCCGCGTTCCAGGCGCGTGTAGTAGTCGGTGCTGACGTCGGCCAGCATGGCAACCTCCTCGCGTCGCAGACCCTTGACCCGACGGTTGGTCCCGTAGAGCGTCAGACCCGCCTGGTCCGGGGTGAGCCGCGCCCGGCGAGAGGTCAGGAAGTCGCGCACCTCGGCCCTGTTGTCCATGCCTCGACCGTACGGTGCCGGGTCGGGGCGAGGGAGGTAACACCAGCCCCTCCCACCCGCAGAAGCCCTCGCCTACGGTCGATGGCATGACGACACTGCAGCTGAACAACCACGTCGAGATGCCTGCTGTCGGTCTCGGGGTGTTCCAGACCCCTCCGGAGGAGACCCGGGCCGCCGTCGAGGCGGCCCTGGCCACCGGGTACCGCCACATCGACACCGCCGCCGCGTACGGCAACGAGCGCGAGGTCGGCGAGGCGCTCCGAAGCTCCGGCGTGCCCCGCGACGAGGTCTTCCTCGAGACGAAGGTCTGGATCAGCGACTACGGCTACGAGCAGACCCTCCACGGCTTCGACAAGAGCGCCGGCAAGCTCGGCGTCGAGCAGGTCGACCTGCTCATCCTTCACCAGCCCCTCCCGTCCGACTTCGACAAGGCCCTCGAGGCTTACCGGGCGCTCGAGACGCTCCTCGCGGACGGCAAGGTGCGCGCCATCGGCGTCAGCAACTTCATGGTCGACCACCTCACCGCGCTGCTCGACCAGGCGACGGTCGTACCCGCGGTCAACCAGATCGAGCTCCATCCCTACTTCCAGCAGAAGCCGGTCCAGGAGCTCGGCGCGCAGCACGGGATCCTGACGCAGGCGTGGTCCCCGATCGGTGGCATCACCTTCTACCGCGACGGCAACCACGGCAGCACCCTCGAGGACCCGGTCATCGGCGGCATCGCCGACGCACACGGCAAGACGCCCGCCCAGGTGATGCTGCGCTGGCACCTGCAGCGGGGCCGGTCTGTCATCCCCAAGTCCACCAAGCCGCACCGCATCGCCGAGAACTTCGACGTCTTCGGCTTCGACCTGACGCGCGACGAGCTGGCCGCCATCGACGCTCTCGACACCGGGCAGCGCAGCGGTCCCGAGCCGGCCGACATCACCCTGGAGACCTTTGGGCGTGCCATCCCCGAGGCCTGAGCAGACCCGCAAACCTCCGACCGCGAGTGAGAAGACCCCGCCCGATGACCGCCACACCCCAGCCCATCCAGACCGGCCGAGTCGCCGTCATCACGGGTGCCTCGTCCGGTATCGGCGCCGCCACCGCCCGCGCCACCAGCCTCCGCACGGCCGCAGACCGCGTACGGGCCGAGCTCGGCGGCGCAGCCGTTCTCGTCGACAACGCCGGTGTCATGCTCCTGGGCCCGTTCGGCGCCCACCAGCGCGACGACTACCGCCAGATGGTCGAGGTCGACCTCCTCGGCGCGATCACCGCCGCTGAGGTCTTCCTCGACCAGATCAAGGGCGCCGCTTCGATCGGAGGTGGTGACATCGTCAACGTCTCCTCGGTCGCCGGCCGCACCGCCCGCGCCGGCAACGGCGTCTACGCCGCGACGAAGTGGGGCCTCAACGGGTGGTCCGAGTCGCTCCGGCAGGAGCTGCTCCCGGACGTGCGCGTCACCTCACCATCAACGAGATCCTCCTGCGGCCAGCCGGACAGCTCTGACACTCAACGGGTTTCGCCCTGATTCCACCACGAAGGAGAACAGCAATGCAGACACGCACTCTCGGCACGCGCGGGCTGAAGGTGTCCGCTCTCGGACTCGGCTGCATGGGCATGAGCCAGTCCTTCGGACCACGACCCCCACGCGAGGAGATGATCACGTTCCTGCGCGCCGCGGTCGACCGGGGCGTCACCCTGTTCGACACCGCTGAGGTCTATGGCCCGTTCCACAACGAAGAGCTGGTGGGGGAGGCCCTGCAACCCGTCCGCGAGGACGTCGTCATCGCCACCAAGTTCGGGTTCGCCTTTGACGAGAATGGCGCGCAGACCGGCGTCACCAGCCGACCGGACAGCATCCGCGCCGCGGTCGAGGGCTCGCTCCGCCGCCTGCGCACCGACGCGATCGACCTGCTCTACCAGCACCGTGTCGACCCGGACGTGCCCATCGAAGAGGTCGCCGGCACCGTCAAGGAGCTCGTCGAGGCGGGCAAGGTCCAACACTTCGGGATGTCGGAGGCCGGCGTCGAGACGATCCGCCGCGCCCACGCGGTGCAGCCGGTCACGGCCCTGCAGAGCGAGTACTCCCTCTTCTGGCGTGAGCCGGAGGAGGCGATCCTTCCGGCGCTCGAGGAGCTCGGGATCGGTTTCGTGCCGTTCAGCCCTCTTGGCCGCGGGTTCCTGACCGGTCAGGTCACCGCCACCACCGAGTTCGGCGAAGGCGACATCCGCGCCTCTCTCCCGCGCTTCGAGCGGGAAGCGCTGCAAGCCAACCTCGCGCTCGTCGACCTCATCAGGACGGTGGCCGAGCGCAAGCAGGCCACGGTCGGCCAGGTCGCGCTGGCCTGGCTCCTCGCGCAGCGGCCGTGGATCACCCCGATCCCCGGGACCAGAAGGCTCGAGCGCCTCGACGAGAACCTCGGATCCGCAGACCTCGACCTCACCCCTGACGACCTGGCAGAGCTCGACCGGGCATCGGCCAGCGTGCAGGTCCACGGCGAGCGCTACCCCGAGGCCATGCAGCGCATGATCGACCGCTGAGCCAGCCAGAGACTACTGGCGTTCCCACGCTTCCCCGGTGCGTCGTAGTGCTGCCTGTGCGGGCAGCGGCGTGAAGCTCGTCGCTTGTGGCGAACAGCCCATCGGCCCTCGGGAGAGTTGTGTCGATCCTGTGCGAAGCGCCAGAGACGCACTGGTCCGGCGAACACATCGGCGCAGGTCAGCGCGGTGGCTGCGCGTGACCTGCGCCGAATGCTCAGATGTCGCGGAAGACCTCGATGGTCGCGCCGAGCGCGTTGAGGCGCTCGGCGAGGTCCTCGTAGCCGCGGTTGATGACGTAGACGTTGCGCAGCACCGACGTGCCGGGCGCGGCGAGCATCGCGAGCAGCACGACGACGCCGGGACGCAGGGCCGGAGGGCAGACGACCTCGGCCGCTCGCCACCGCGTCGGGCCCTCCACGATGACGCGGTGCGGGTCGAGCAGCTGCACCTTGGCGCCGACCTTCGTCAGCTCGGTGAGGTAGATCGCACGGTTCTCGTAGACCCAGTCGTGGATCATCGTGCTGCCCTCGGCGACGGCGCCGATCAGCGCGAAGAAGGGCAGGTTGTCGATGTTGAGGCCGGGGAACGGCATCGGGTGGATCTTGTCGATCGGCGCGTGGAGCGGCCCGGGGATCGTCGTGAGGTCGACGAGTCGGGTCCTGCCGTTGGCCGAGGTGTACTCCGCCGACAGGTTGTACTTCATGCCCATGCCGTCGAGGGTGGCGAGCTCGATCTCGATGAACTCGATCGGGACCCGGCGGATCGTGATCGAGCTGTCGGTGACGACGGCGGCCGCGATGAGGCTCATCGCCTCGATCGGGTCCTCGCTGGGGGAGTACTCCACGTCCACGTCGATGTCGGCGATGCCGTGGACCGTCAGGGTCGTCGTGCCGATGCCGTCGATACGGACGCCGAGCTTCTCGAGGAAGAAGCAGAGGTCCTGGACCATGTAGTTGGGGCTCGCGTTGCGGATCACCGTCGTACCCGCGTGGCGGGCGGCCGCCATGAGGACGTTCTCGGTGACCGTGTCGCCGCGCTCGGTGAGCACGATGGGCCGCTCGGGCGCGACCGACCGGTCGGAGCGCGCCTCGTAGAAGCCGTGCGTGGCCGCGACCTCGAGCCCGAACGAGCGCAGGGCGGCCAGGTGGGGCTCGACGGTGCGGGTGCCGAGGTCGCAGCCACCGGCATACGGCAGCTGGAAGCTCTCGAGCTCGTGGAGCAGCGGGCCGAGGAACATGATGACGGTGCGCGTGCGTCGCGCCGCGGCGACATCGATGTCGTCGAGGTTCAGCTCCGCCGGCGGGATGATCTCGAGGTCGTTGCTGTCCGGGAGCCAGCGGGTGCGCACGCCGATCGAGGCGAGCACCTCGAGGATGCGGTTGACCTCCTCGATGCGGGCCAGGCTGCGCAGCGTCGTGCGGCCGCGGTTGAGCAGGGCGGCGCACAGGAGCGCGACCGCGGCGTTCTTCGAGGTCTTGACCTCGATCGAGCCGTTGAGCTTCTGGCCGCCGACGATGCGCAGGTGCTGGGGGCCGGAGTGGCCGAGCGAGACGAACTCGGAGTCGAGGGCGTCGCCGATCTTGGCGAGCATGTCGAGGCTGAGGTTCTGCTTGCCCTGCTCGATCCGGGTCACCGCGCCTTGCGAGGTCCCGAGGAGGTCAGCGAGGTCCGACTGGGTCAAGCCCTTGTGGCGTCGCGCGTCGCGGATGAGTCCGCCGATTCGGGTCAGGTAGGTCTGAGGCACGGCTTCGAGGCTAACTCATATATGAGTTAAGGCAAATCGCCCACGCCGACTCGGGACCACGGACCCATCGTGCTGGGTCCGCGGCCCCGTGGCCTGCCCTGTCGTATGCCGTGTCCTGCGTCAGCCGCGGGCGTTGGCGACGCCCTGGGGGAGGAAGCGCGAGCCGGTGACGGCCTCGGCGACGCCCGTGCGGTCGAGCAGGGGCGTGATGCCGCCGTTCCAGAACTGGAAGCCCGCGCCGGTGATCATGGCCAGGTCGATGTCCATCGGGGCCTGGGCGACACCCTCGTCGAGCATCCGGCGCGCCTCGTCGGCGAGGACCGTGAGCACCCGCTCGCGCACGTGGGCGAGGTCGAGCACGACCGGCTCGGCCGGCTTCTCGATGAGCTCGGCGACCTCGGGGTCGAGCACGGGACGGCCCGAGCTCAGGTCGTAGAAGCCGCGCTTGCCCGCCGCGACGATCCGCTGGAGCGTCGGCGAGGCGTAGAAGCGGTCGGGGAACGCCCTCACGAGCGTCTCACCGTTGTGCAACGCGATGGCCGGACCGACGAGCCCGATCAGCACGAAGGGCGGCATCGGGGCGAGACCGGCGAAGGCCCGGTCGACGACCTCGATCGGCGTGCCCTCGTCGAGGATCTTCGCGGCCTCGCCCATGAAGCGGCCGAGGAGGCGGTTGACGATGAACGACGGCCGGTCCGCGGCCCGGATGCACGTCTTCTTCAGCGCCTTGCCGACGGCGAAGGCCGTTGCGAGAGTGGGGTCGTCGGTGCGCTCGCCCGGGATGATCTCGAGCAGCGGCATGACGGCCACCGGGTTGAAGAAGTGGAAGCCGACGACACGCTCCGGGTGCTCGAGCGTCGATGCCATCTCGGCGATCGACAGGCTCGAGGTGTTCGTCGCGAGCACGCACTCGGGCGAGACGACGGCCTCGACCTCGGCGAAGACCTGCTGCTTGACCGACATCTCCTCGAAGACCGCCTCGATGACGAAGTCGGCGTCGGCGAAGCCGTCCTTGCTCGTCGACCCGCTGACGAGGGCCTTGTAGCGGTTGAGCTTGTCGGGGCCCAGCCGGCCCTTGCCCGCGAGCTTGTCGAGCTCGGCGTGGACGTAGCCGACGCCCTTGGCGACGCGCTCGTCGTCGATGTCGGTCAGCACGACCGGCACCTGCAGGCGCTGGATGAAGAGCAGCGCGAGCTGGCTGGCCATGAGCCCGGCGCCGACGATGCCGACCTTGGTCACCTTCCGGGCGAGGCTCTTGTCAGGCGCCCCGGCCGGGCGCTTGGCGCGCTTCTGCACGAGGTCGAACGCGTAGAGCCCGGCCCGCAGCTCGTCGCTCATGAGCAGGTCGGCGAGCACCTCGTCCTCGGCGGCGAAGCCCTGCTCGCGGGTCGCGGTGCGCGCGGCTGCGAGCAGGTCGAGGGCGGCATACGGGCTCCTGGCCTGGCGGCCGGTCTTGACGTCGGCGAGCCCCTTGGCCTTGGCGATCGCGGCGTTCCACGCCGTCTCGTCGCGGTCGACCTCGGCACGTTCGACCGTCACTTCGCCGAACAGGACGCGCGCGGCCCAGGCGATCGACTCCTCGAGGAAGTCGGCCGGCTCGAGGAGCGCGTCGGCCATGCCGAGCTTGTAGGCGTCGACGCCCTTGAGCATGCGGTTCTGGCTCAGCGGGTTGTCGATGACGAGGGTGATGGCCTTCTCGACACCGATGAGGTTGGGCAGCATCCAGCAGCCGCCCCAGCCGGGGACGAGGCCGAGGAAGACCTCGGGCAGCGCGACGGCGAGCACTCCGGCGCTCATCGTCCGGTAGGTCGCCGACAGCGCCAGCTCGACGCCACCGCCCATGGCCGCGCCGTTGACGAACGCGAACGTCGGGACCGGCAGGTCGGAGAAGGCGGCGTATGCCGCGTGGCCGGCTCGTGCGATCTCGAGCGCCTGGTCGCGGGAGCCGATGAAGGGAACGCCCGTGAGGTCGGCGCCCACAGCGAAGATGAACGGCTTGCCGGTGACGGCCACGGCGACGATCTCGCCCGCCTCGGCACGCTCGCGAAGGCGTCCGATCGTCTCGGTGAGACCGGCGATCGACTGCGGGCCGAAGGTGTTGGGCTTGGTGTGGTCGAACCCGTTGTCGAGGGTGATGAGGGCGAGCGTGCCGCCGCCACCCGGGAGGTCGATGTCGTGGACGGGCGTACGGGTCACGACCTCGCTCGCGAAATCAGCTGCAGCCGTGGGCTTCTCGGTCGTGGCGGTCACGCGACGTCCTCCTTCTCGATCGAGGCGACGTAGTCCTCGTGGTGCGGGTTCTCCCAGATGACGGCGCCGCCCATGCCGATGCCGATGCACATCGCGGTCAGGCCGTAGCGCACCTCGGGGTGCTCCTCGAACTGGCGGGCGAGCTGGGTCATCAGGCGCACACCGGAGCTGGCGAGCGGGTGGCCGGTGGCGATGGCGCCGCCGTACTCGTTGACGCGCGGGTCGTCGTCCGCGATGCCGAAGTGGTCGAGGAAGGCGAGCACCTGCACGGCAAAGGCCTCGTTGAGCTCGAAGAGCCCGATGTCCTCGATGGTGAGGCCGGCCTTGGCGAGGGCCTTCTCCGTGGCCGGGACGGGGCCGACCCCCATGACCTCGGGCTCGACGCCGACGAAGGAGAACGACACCAGACGCATCCGGACCGGCAGGCCGAGATCGGTGGCGGCCTGCTCGGAGGCGAGCAGGCAGGCCGTGGCGCCGTCGTTGAGACCTGCAGCGTTGCCCGCGGTCACGTTGCCGTGGGCGCGGAAGGGGGTCTTGAGCTGGCCGAGGTCGTCGACGGTCGTGCCGGGGCGCGGCGGCTCGTCGGCGGTGGCGAGGCCCCAGCCCTTCTCGGCGTGGCGGGTGGCCACGGTGACGAGGTCGCGCTGGATCTTGCCGTCGGCATACGCCTGCGCGAGCTTGTCCTGGCTGCCGACGGCGAAGGCGTCGGAGCGCTGCTTCGTCAGCTGGGGGAAGCGGTCGTGGAGGTTTTCGGCGGTCTTGCCCATGACGAGCGCGTCGGGGTCGACGATCTTCTCGGACACGATGCGCGGGTTCGGGTCGACGCCCTCGCCCATGGGGTGGCGGCCCATGTGCTCGACGCCGCCGGCGATGGCGATGTCGTAGGCGCCGAAGGCGATCGAGCTGGCTGTGTTGGTCACAGCGGTCATCGCGCCGGCGCACATCCGGTCGACGGAGTAGCCGGGCGTCGTGTTCGGCAGGCCCGAGAGGAGGGCGGCCGTGCGGCCGAGCGTCAGTCCCTGGTCGCCGATCTGGGTGGTCGCCGCGATGGCGACCTCCTCGACCTTGTCCTTGGGAAGGTTCGGGTTGCGGTGCAGCAGCTCGCGGATGCACCGGATGACGAGGTCGTCGGCCCGGGTCTGGGCATACATGCCCTTGTCGCCGGCCTTGCCGAACGGCGTCCGGACGCCGTCGACGAAGACGACCTCATGAAGTGCGCGGGGCACAGTGCCTCCTGATGTGGTTCTACAGCGGTCAGGTCGAGACTACTGCCGGGTAACTTCAGGGCCAACGGGCCTCCGGGTGACCATCCTCACCACCGCCCGTGCGCGCCCAGTCAGACAATCGAAAGAGCAATCCGTCCGCCCTGCGGGTCAGCCAGCCGTGAGCGCGTCCCGGACGGATTGCTCTTTCGATTGGAGAGGGGGCGGGTCTCAGGCGGGGGCGTGCTCGGTGCACGCGAGCGAGATGAGTGGCGCGGTGATGGTCGTCTGCCAGCGCCGCGCTCTAGACGGCGTCAGCGTTCCCCCTCCGAACGATCGAAAGAGCAATCCGTCCGCCCTGCCGGTCAGTCAACCGTGAGCGCGTCTCGGACGGATTGCTCTTTCGATTGGGGGAGGGGGTCAGGCGGGGGCGTGCTCGCTGCACGTGAGCGAGATGAGTGGCGCGGTGATGGTCGTCTGCCAGCGCCGGGCGCCCATCGCGACGAGCGCCTCGGCGACCTCGGTCGTCGTCGGGGCGGCAGGGCCGTCCCAGAGGAAACGGCGCAGGAGGTCCGGGGTGAGGAGGTTCTCGACCGGGACGGCGAGCTCCTGGGAGATGGCGCCGAGCAGCTCCCGGGCCCGCGCCAGTCGGGCAGCGGCGACGGGGTCGCGGTCGGCCCACGCCTTGGGTGGGGGTGGACCACTGGGCGGCAGGGCGAGGACGGGCAGGTCGGACTCGGGCAGCGCCAGGGCGTGCGCGACGACCTCGATGATCGCCTCCTGGTGACGCCGCACCGATCGCGCGAGCCGCGGCTCGGCGGAGCCCACGGTGCGCGGCGGCTTGGTCGCGCGCTGGTTGGCGACGGCGATCTCGCTGATCGCGGCGTCGGGAAGGATTCGCCCGGGAGAGGTGTCCCGTTCCTGGGCCATGCGGTCACGCCACAGCCACAGCTCGCGCACGATCGCGAGACCGCGTCGGCCGCGCACCTTGTGCATCCCGGTGGTGCGTCGCCACGGGTCGACGCGTGGCTCCGGACCGGTGAAGTCGAGCAGGTGCTCGAACTCCTCTGCGGCCCAAGCGGTCTTGCCCTGCGACGCGAGCTCCGCGGCGACGGCGTCACGGAGGTCCACGAGCACCTCCACGTCGAGGGCGGCATACAGCAGCCACGGCTCGGGCAGCGGCCGCACCGACCAGTCGACGGCGGAGTGCTCCTTGGCGAGCTGGAGGCCGAGGTAGTGCTCGACCATCGCGCCGAGGCCGACGCGGGGTAGCCCGGCGAGACGCCCCCCGAGCTCGGTGTCGAAGAGCGACTGCGGACGGAGGCCGACCTCGGCCAGGCACGGAAGGTCCTGGGTGGCGGCGTGCAGGATCCACTCGGCGTCGCCGATGGCCTCGCCGACGGGGGAGAGGTCGGGGCACGCGATGGGGTCGATGAGCCAGGTGCCTGCGCCCTCGCGCCTGATCTGGACGAGGTAGGCGCGCTGGCCGTAGCGGTAGCCCGACGCCCGCTCGGCGTCGATGCCCACCGGACCCGTGCCCGACCCGATCGCCTCGGCGGCGCGCATCAGTGTGCGCTCGTCGACGACGACGTCGGGCACGCCGTCACGCGGGTGGGTCAGGGGGACGAGGTCCGGGACGTGGTCAGGCGCGATGCCGGCGGCGTCGTCGAGGTCGTTGATGGTCTCGCTCGGCTCTGCCGTCACCGTCGCTGCCCCGGTAGCGGGACCACGCCGTCGGGCAGTGGGGGGATGCCGGCGATGGTGCACAGCATGTCGGCCCAGGCCCGGAGGTGGTCGGCGACGTCTCCGCCCGCCGGCGTCCACGAGGCCCGGATCTCCATCTCGACGCTCGCCTCGCGGTCCGCGAGCCCCGCGAAGCTCTCGCTGACGACGCGCGTCACCGTCCCCGCCTCGGCCGTCCAGCCGAGGTTGCGGTTGGTCAGGGAGTCGGAGAGCCAGGACCAGCCGACCGCACCGAGCATCGGATCGCCGGCGAGCTCGGGCTCGAGCTCGGCCCGGGCGAAGGTGACGATGCGCCACTGCCCGTCCCACGTGTCGGGCGCCGCGGGATCGTGCAGCACGACGAACCGGCCGGTCGCGAGGTCCTCGTCGGGGTCCTCGACGTCGATGACGTCGGCGGTGAGGGCTGCGGCGTACGGGGCGATGCGGGTCGGCGCCGGTACCTCGGTCAGGCGCACCTCGGAGCGCAGACGGACGTCTCGCAGGGCGCTGAGCGTCCGTGCGAAGACCGCGCCGTGATTGCCCGGCAACGTTCGCGTGTGCACCAGATGAGGGTAAGCCGCAGTCGGGCGTTCTGTCCTCAGGGCGCGCCGGGTGCGCGTGGCGCGGGGCCACCCGGGCGTCGTGGCAGGATTGACCGGTGCCGACCACTGCTCCGACCGCCACCCGCCAGAGCGACCTCGTCCGCGCTGCGCGCCGCGAGTCGGTCACCCGGACGCCGGTGTGGTTCATGCGCCAGGCCGGTCGATCGCTCCCCGAGTACCGCGCCGTGCGCGAGGGCATCCCGATGCTCGAGTCGTGCATGCAGCCCGACCTCGTCACGGAGATCACGCTGCAACCGGTGCGTCGTCACGGCGTCGACGCGGCCATCTTCTTCAGTGACATCGTCGTGCCGCTCAAGGCGATCGGCGTCGACCTCGACATCGTGCCGGGTGTCGGTCCCGTCGTGGCCCGGCCGATCCGGACCGCGGCCGATCTCGACCAGCTCGTCCCGCTGACTCCGGAGCACGTCCCCTTCGTCACCGAGGCGGTGGGCCAGCTGGTCCGCGAGCTCGGCGACATCCCGCTCATCGGATTCGCCGGGGCGCCCTTCACGCTCGCCTCCTACCTCGTCGAGGGCGGGCCCTCGAAGAACCACGAGAAGACCAAGGCGCTCATGCACGGCGACCCGGACCTGTGGGACGCCCTGTGTGCCCGACTCGCCCAGATCTCAGGCGAGTTCCTGCGTGTGCAGGCACTGGCCGGTGCCAGCGCCGTGCAGCTGTTCGACTCCTGGGCCGGTGCGCTGTCGCGCGCGGACTACGCCGCCCGCGCGTTGCCGCACTCCGCGGTCGCGCTGGGCATGGTCGAGGACCTCGACGTGCCCCGCATCCACTTCGGGGTGGGCACGGGCGAGCTGCTGGCTCTCATGGGGGCGGCTGGGGCCGAGGTGGTCGGGGTCGACTACCGCGTGTCGCTGACCGACGCCGTCGACCGGCTCGGGCCGACGTATGCCGTGCAGGGCAACCTCGACCCAGCCCTGCTGTTCGCGCCGTGGGACGCCCTCGAACGGCGAGTGAGGGAGATCGTCGAGGAAGGGCGCCGCGCGCCCGGCCACATCTTCAACCTCGGTCACGGCGTGCTGCCGAACGTCGACCCCGACGTGCTCACCCGGGTGACCGCGCTCGTCCACGAGTGCTCGAGCCGCCGATGACGACGGCGGCTCCCTCGGTCGCTCGCTCCAGTCTCACCATGCTCGGTGGGTCGGTGGCGTCGCGCGTCCTCGGGGTGGTGCGCAACGGTCTCATCACCGCGATCATCGGTGCGCAGCTGGCCGGCGACGCCTTCTCCCTGGCCAACACCCTCCCCAACGTCCTCTACGTCCTCGCCGCTGGCGGCATCCTCAACGCGGTGCTCATCCCGTCGCTCGCGCGCGCCATGAAGCTCGAGGACGGCGGCCAGGAGTTCACCGACCGCGTCATCACGGTCGCCCTGGCCGGGATGGCTCTCATCACCGTCGTCGTCATGGCCGGGGCCGGCGGCTTCGTGTGGCTGCTCGCGCGCAGCTCCTCGCCCCAGTTCAAGGACCTCGCGCTGGCGTTCTCGCTCATCTGCCTCCCGCAGATCTTCTTCTACGGTCTCTTCGCCCTGCTCGGGCAGGTCCTCAACGCGCGGGGGCAGTTCGGCGCGTTCGCGTGGGCGCCCTTCATCGCCAACGTCGTCGCGGTCGCCGGCCTCGTCCTCTTCCTCGTCGTCTTCGGTCAGCCGCACCGCGTCGGTCCGAACGGGCAGCAGCAGCCCCGCGACCCCTCCGAGTGGACCGGACCGATGATCTGGCTCTTCGCAGGCTCGGCGACGCTCTCCGTCGTGGTCCAGGCGCTCTCGCTCGTGCCGGCCCTGCGGCGCACCGGGTTCCACTACCGGCCGCGCTGGGGCCTGCGAGGAGTCGGGCTCGGTGGAGTGAGCCGGCTCGCCCTCTGGGCCTTCTCCGGCCTGGCCGTCTCACAGATCGGCTTCTTCATCAGCCAGGGCGTCCTCAACAACGCCACCGCGCAGGCCAGCGTGCTCGGGTTGAAGAGCGCTGCACGTGGACCCATGGCCTACAGCATCGCGTTCACGCTCTTCATGCTGCCGCACGCCTTCATCACGGTCTCGATCATGACGGCGCTCTTCCCGCGCTTCTCGGCGGCAGCCGCTGCCGGCGATCGGGAGGGCCTTCGACGTGACTTCCGCTCCGGTCTGGCGATGCCGCTGGTGGCGAACGTGCCGATCATGGTGGCGGTCATCGTGCTCGCCAACCCGATCGTGGCGCTGCTCAACCCGGGAATCGACGCCCGGTCCGTCGAGGTGTCGGCCAGCGTCCTCATCATCATGATCCTCGGGCTCGTCCCGTTCGGTCTCGACCTGCTCTGCTACCGCATGTTCTTCGCGCTCGAGGACGGCAAGCCGACCGTCGTCATGCAGGCCCTGCTCACCGCCATCAGCGCTCTCGCCGGTGTCGTGACGTTCTTCGTCAACCCGGTGTGGGCCATCGGCATCATGGCGATGGGTCAGACCGTGGGCAACGTGGTCAGCTCAGGGGTGGGCCTCGTCCTGCTGCGCCGGCGCACCGGACCCCTCGGCCTCATGGGCGGGCTGGTCACGGCGTCGCGCGTCGGGGTTGCTGCCGCCGTCGCCGGTGTCGTCGCCTGGGGGGTGACGTTGGTGCTCCATCCGATCACCGGCGCCGCCGTCGAGAGCTCGCCCTCCGCGATCAAGCGGATGTTCGCCAGCGCGGTGGAGATCGGTCTCGTCGGCCTCGTCTTCGGTGTCATCTACGTCGGCATCGCCCACGCCCTGCACGTGCGCGAGGTCCGCCAGGTCGGGGACATGCTCCGCCGGCGGTTCGGTCGCTGACCGAACCGCCGACGAAACGGCCGACGAACCGCTGACGAACCGCTGACGAACCGCTGACCGCGTCGGCACTCAGTCGCCGGAGGGGGAGGCGCCGGGACCGGCGGGTGAGGACGCGCTGACTGTCTCCGCAGCAGGTGGGGGCGGCGGGAGGGCCACAGGGTCACCTGCGCTGTGGGAGGTCGCGGACGGCATACCTGCGCTTCGGCGGCGCCAGACCCGCAGGCCCAGCAACGTGAGCGGCACGAGCAGGACGAGCCACGGCACGAGCGCGGCGAGCCCGGTGAGGATGACCGTGACGGAGCCGAGGAGGCTGTCCCACGCGGTGCGCAGGCCACCCGTGATCCCGCCCTCGGTCGGCACCGGCGTGGTCGCGTCGGTCCACAGCGTGACGGTGACGTCGCTCGTCGTCGTCACGGCGTCGAGCTTGGCGAGGCGCTGCTCGAGCGAGTCCAGGTCGGCCTGGCGCCGGCTCAGCTCGCTCTCGAGCGTGATGACCTGCTGGAGGTCCGTGGTCTTGGCGAGCAGGGCACGAACGCGGTCGATGCCGTCGCGCATCGGCTGGATGCGGGCCTTGGTGTCGATGTAGCTGTCGGTGACGTCCTGCGACTGCGACGAGCGGTAGCTCACGGACCCGATCTTCGACAGCTGGGTCAGCACGTCGTCGAGCGCCTTCGCCGGGACGCTGAGCACCATGCGTGCCTCGTCCACGCCGACGTCCCGGACCGACGTGCCGGACCCGAGCCGCGGGTCGACGCCACCTGGTCCCGTGGGCCCGCCGGTCGGGTCCGCTGCAGTGACGACGTTCTCGGACGTCACCTGACCGCCTGCATCGGTGGCGATGACACGGGCCCGGGCCGCTGACCCCGTGAGGTCGCCGACCTTGATGCCGAGCCAGGCGGACCGCGCGATCTTCGAGTCGACGACCGTGCCCGTCCCCGTCAGACCGTTTCCCGAAGCGGCGGGGTCGGCGGCTGGTGCCTTGGCGCCAGAGGCGTCGGCCGGGACGTCCGCTCCCGACACCCCTCCCTCGGCGACGGCACTGCGGCCGGATTCCCCGACAGAGGACCCTGCCGAAGGAGTGGAGGACGTGGAGCCGTGAAGAGCCCTGAGGCCCAACGCGATCGACAGGACGAGCACGGCAACGGCCAGGGCGAGCGCAGCGAGAGCCCTGCGCCGAGGCCCGGATGTCAGGCGCGTCAGGCGCGGCAGGTGTGGCGTCGCAGTCATGGCATACCTTCCGACGGGTCGTCCGCTGTGGCCGGTGAGCTGTGCAGACCGCTGTACAGCTCACCGGGAGCCGCAGGCGTGGCGACGTGCTTGTCATGAAGGACACGCCGGGGGCGCAGAACGTTGCGGCCCCGACGCCCCGGTGGTCAGGCCGGTCATCCTGCGCGCGAACCGGATGAAAGAGTGGCGGCATGAGCAGGACGGTCGCGGTCATCGGTGGTGGGATCAGTGGGCTGGCGGCAGCCTGGGAGCTCAGCCACAGCGGCGCCGACGTCTCCGTCACGGTGATCGAGGGCTCCGACCGCCTCGGTGGGAAGCTGCGACTCGAGGACGTCGGGGGCGTCCGCATCGACGTCGGCGCCGAGTCGGTCCTGGCCCGCCGGCCGGAGGCGCTGGCACTCTTCGGGCAGCTCGGGCTCGACGACGTCACCACCCACCCCGGCTCCGCCGGCGCGGCGATCTTCTCTCGGGGACGACTCTGGCCGATGCCGCGCGGCACCGTCATGGGTGTGCCCTCCGACCCCGAGTCGGTGCGCGGGCTCCTCACGGACGAGGAGGTGAACCGCCTCGCTCGTGAGGCCGTCGGTGGCCCTGTCGTCGGCGACATCTCGGTGGGCGACCTCGTCGACGCCCGGCTCGGCGCTGCCGTCACCGACCGGCTCGTCGAACCCCTCCTGGCCGGCGTCTACGCCGGGCACGCCCGGGAGCTCTCCGCCGAGCAGGCGGTGCCAGCGCTGGCGGTGGCAGCCCACGAGGGAAGGCCGCTGCTCGACGTGGCCCGGGCCGCGGCAGACGCCTCGGCCAACGGTTCCCTCGCGGGTCGCCCGGTCTTCGCCTCGCTCGTCGGCGGCCTCGGGACGCTGCCCGAGATCCTGCAGCGCGTGCTCGTCAGCGCCGGTGTGCAGGTGCGCACCGGGGCGCTCGCACGCGGGCTGCGTCGCGACGGTGGGGGGTGGGTGGTGTCGACGGGACCCACGGCCGAGGTCGTCGACGAACGGTTCGACGCCGTCGTCGTCGCTGTCCCCGCCGCGCCGACCTCACGCCTGCTGCGTCACGTCGCCCCCGCCGCCGCCGAAGCCCTCTCGACGGTCGAGTACGCATCCATGGCGATCGTGACGTTCGCGCTCGAGGGGTCCGCGCCGACCGTCCTCGACGGCAGCGGCTTCCTCGTCCCGCCCACGGAGCCGCTGACGATCAAGGCGTCGACCTTCAGCTCGGTCAAGTGGCCGTGGCTCGCTGCCGCCCACCCGGACCGCACCTTCCTGCGTGCCTCGGTCGGCCGGCACCGTGAGGAGGCGACCCTGCACCGGTCCGACGACGAGCTCGTCGCCGTGGCGCTGGCCGACCTGCGGGCCGTCCTCGGGCCCGAGGTGCCCACTCCCGTCGCCACCCACGTGCAGCGTTGGGGCGGGGCACTGCCGCAGTATGCCGTGGGCCACCGCTCACGCCTGGCGCCCGCCCGCGCGCTGCCCTCGGGGCTCGCGCTGTGCGGGGCTGCCTACGACGGCGTCGGGATCCCGGCCTGCATCGCGTCCGGGCGGGCGGCGGCGCGGGCGGTCCTGACCCCCTGAAGGGACCGCGAGGACTGCGGGGGATGATGGACCCATGAGCGAGCGCCTGACCCCGTCCCAGATGCGAGAGATCAACGACACCATCCGCTACTGCATGTGGTCGGTGTTCAGCACCGTCACGCCGCTCGGCGACGACCGGGCGAAGGTCACGGCAGAGCTCGAGGCGTTCCTGGCCGACATCAGCGGCGAGGGCGTCGTCGTGCGCGGCATCTACGACGTCGCGGGTCTGCGCGGAGACGCCGACTTCATGATCTGGTGGCACGCCGAGACGATCGAGCAGCTCCAGTCCGCCTACCACCGTCTCCTGCGCACCGAGCTCGGCCAGCACCTCGAGCCGGTCTGGAGCAGCGCAGCCCTGCACCGCCCGGCCGAGTTCAACAAGAGCCACATCCCGGCGTTCATGGCCGACGAGGTCGCCCGCAAGTACATCTGCGTCTACCCGTTCGTCCGCTCCTACGAGTGGTACCTCCTCGAGGACGGTGAGCGTCGCGACCTGCTCCGTGAGCACGGTCAGATGGCGCGGGACTTCCCGGACGTGCGCGCCAACACCATCGCGTCGTTCGCGCTGGGCGACTACGAGTGGCTGCTGGCCTTCGAGGCCGACGAGCTCCACCGCATCGTCGACCTCATGCGCGAGCTGCGCGCGTCACGCGCCCGGATGCATGTGCGCGAGGAGATCCCCTTCTTCACCGGACCCCGGGTCGAGCCGGCCGAGCTCGTCGCCAACCTGCGCTGACGGCCGCCGCCCAGCGACCTCGGGCCGTCAGTCGTCGATGGCCCGGGCGAGGATCGCGATGATCGGGATGAGCAGGAACACCAGCCACGAGTCGGTGCGGAAGAACGCGACGAGCGCAATGAACGGCGACAGGCTCACGAGGATTCGTGCGACTTTGCTCCTCGTGCTGGACCGAGCGGTCGCGGGGCGGGCGGCGTTTCTGCCCGCGCCCTTCCCGGTCGCGCCCTCGAGCCGGGGCCGGGGCTCGGGCAGGTCGGTGAAGAGCGAGGTCAGGTCTCGTCGGACGATCGCGTCCGTGGCCCTGCCTCGCCGGTCTTCGTAGTCGTTGGCGTCGAGGCGTCCGGCCGCGTGGTGCTCGGCCAGGGCTGCCAGGGCCTCCTCGCGTTCGGCACTGCTGACGCGGATGTCGCCGTCGTCGTGCATAGGACGAATCTAGGCGAGGAGGCCCGGCCGTGGCACGGGGTGTGGCCGCTCAGGCCTCGCGACCCGGCTCGTCGTCGGGCTGGAGCCGCAGAGAGATCGAGTTGATGCAGTAGCGCTGGTCCGTCGGGGTGTCATAGCCCTCGCCCTCGAAGACGTGGCCCAGGTGCGATCCGCAGTTGGCGCAGCGCACCTCGACGCGCTTCATCCCGAACTTCCGGTCCTCGATGTACTCGACGGTGTCGCCGGCCAGGGGGGAGTAGAACGACGGCCACCCGCAGTGCGACTCGAACTTCGTGTCGCTGCGGAAGAGCTCGGTGCCGCAGGCGCGGCAGGAGTAGACGCCCTGGGTCTTGGTGTCGGTGTACTCGCCGCGGCAGGCCGGCTCGGTGCCGGCCTGTCGCAGCACCTTGTACTCGGCGGGCGTCAGGGCGGCGCGCCACTCCTCGTCGGTGCGCTGGACGGCATACGGCTTGTCGGAGGTGTTGTGGTGGCTCATGCCCTGACCAACGCCACGCCGCCCGGGTTTGTGCCCCGAGGCCGGCCACGGCGGCCTGACGAGGTCGGGAGGGGCGCGGCACGCCCGTCGCCCTGCCGTGCCGGGGCGCCGTCCTTTGCGACGATGAGGGCGTGCAGCTGCGCCGTCTCGTCTCGCGCCCGGTGCTCGTGGCGGCGGCCGCGGGCACCGGTTCCGTGCTGGGCGCGGCCGGCGGCTCGGTCGCTGCGGCGGCGTACTTCGCCCGGAAGGTGATCACGCCGGACGAGCTGCAGCCCGACGACGTCGAGATCGTGCGCCACGACGCCGAGAGCGTCACCTTCGCCCCGACCCCTGACACCATCCTTCCCGGCCGCTTCGGCGTGTGGCTCGACGGGGGAGCGGGCCACGCCCGGGTGGGGGAGATCCTCGGCACGGACGCCACGTCGGTCAGCCGCCGGCTCGTGGCCGTCGACCGCGGACGGATCGAGCGGGGCCCGGCCCGTTGGAACCAGTACTACTACTGGGACCGCCCCTCCGTCAGCCTCGGCCTGCCGGACGAGGACGTCAGCATCCTCTCCGACGTCGGGCCGCTGCCCGGCTGGCTGGTGCGCCCAGGGACCGGGACTGCCGGGAACGACTGGGCCATCCTGGTGCACGGCCGGGGTGCGCGCAGGGAGGAGACGCTCCGTGCCGTCCCGGTGCTGCGCGATGCGGGCTGGACGAGTCTCGTCACCGCCTACCGCAACGACCGCGACGCCCCGCGAGGACCGGACGGGCGCTACAACCTCGGCCTCTCCGAGTGGCGCGACGTCGAGGCCGCCATGGGTTATGCCGTGTCCCATGGCGCCCGGCGCATCCTCCTGTTCGGCTGGTCGATGGGTGGCGCCATCGTGCTCCAGGCGCTCGACCGATCGCCGCTGTCCGACTACGTCGTCGGGGTGGCCCTGGACTCGCCGGTCATCGACTGGGGCGTCGTGCTGCGCCACCACGGGCGACTGCACAAGGTGCCCGGCCCGCTGGTGCGCGTGGCGACCGACCTGATGGGCTCGTCTCGGAGTCGGCGCCTCGTCGGGGTGCGTGAGCCGATCGACGTCGCGCGCACAGACTGGGTGGCCCGGGCGGACGAGCTGCGCCATCCGATGCTCCTCGTCGCCTCGGACGGCGACGACTTCGTGCCGATCGGCCCGGCGGTGGCGCTCGCGGGCCGAAGACCCGACCTGGTCCGCTTCGAGCGCTGGGAGACGGCGGGGCACTGCCGGGAGTGGAACCACGACCCGCAGCGCTGGGAGGGCGCGCTGCGCGAGTTCGTCGAAAGCCGCTGACCTACCGACCCGCTGACCCAGTGGCCGGTCAGGCCGGCGGGTCAGCGGCGGACGGACCAGCGACCCATCAGGGTGCCGTCCTGCTCGACGAGCAGTTCGAGGTCGAGGTCCGCGGGTGTTCCGTTCGGTCCGACCGGACGGGGATGCTGGCCACCGACGACCTGGGGACTGATCGTGAAGCAGAGCTCGTCGAGCTGTCCGGCGGCGAGGAAGGCGCCGAGCAGGCTCGGGCCGCCCTCGGTGAGGATCTGCGTCCAGCCGCGGCCGTGCAGGGCTGCGACGAGCGCCTCCACGTCGAGCTCGTCGTCACCGCAGACGAGGACGTTCTCCTCGCCCAGGTCACGGCGTGCGCCTGCGAGCCCGGGAGCTGCAGCCGGGAGCGCGAGGAGAACCCGACCGTCGCGGCATCCGCTCAGAGTCGGCGGCACGTCCCCGCGCTGGCTGACCGCGACGAGCGGCAGCGCGGCTGGGAGCCCGTGCCCAAGCCGGAGGCCCGAGAGTGAATCACTCACGGAGAGTGGCGAATAGCCTTCGGTACGGATCGTGCCCGCGCCCACCACAACGACGTGGCTCAAGGCGCGCAGGACCTCGAACACCATGTGGTCGGCGTCGTTGTTGATCGACCCCGAGCGTCCGTCGGCGCCGGTCGCGGCCCCGTCGAGGGACGTGACCATGTTGCAGCGCACCCACGGGTCACGCGGCGCGGCATACGCGGCGAAGAGGCCTGCCGTGTCGAGGTCTGTCAGGGCGGGCAGGCCGGACCGGCCCGGAACGAGCAGGAGCATGCGGCCAGTATCAGTGACGGCAGGGCAGACCCGCACGATCCGTCGCCCTCTATCCCGTCGCGTCGGGCGCCGTTCGGGCAGGATGACGCCATGGGCAAGGGCGCGAAGGGCAAGCACGGCAAGTCCGACAAGAAGCTGGACAAGAAGGCGCGGAAGGCCTCGCGGAAGGCCTCGAGCAAGGCAGCGGCCAAGGAGGTCGAGCAGCAGGCGCGCCAGGACGAGGCGATCGCGGAGCACGAGGCCGAGGCGGTCCAGGAGATCAAGGACATCGCCAACACCCTCCGTGTGGGCAAGGGCTTCGTCCTCGCGGACGTGGACACCTCGGCGACTCCCGGCTTCACGGGCGACAAGATCGCCGGCAAGGCGGCGCTGAAGGCGTGCGAGGCCGAGCTGTCCGACCTGCTGGAGCGGCTGTTCGCCGAGTCCACCGTCGGCTCCAAGCGGTCGGTCCTGCTCGTCGTGCAGGGCATGGACACCTCGGGCAAGGGCGGGATCATGCGTCACGTCATCTCGGTCAACCCCCAGGGCGTCAAGGCGACCGCGTTCAAGGCGCCGACGAAGGAGGAGCTCGCCCACGACTTCCTCTGGCGCATCGAGAAGGCCCTGCCCGAGCCCGGCGAGCTGGGCGTCTTCGACCGCTCGCACTACGAGGATGTGCTCGTGGTCCGCGTGCACGAGCTCGTGCCCGAGGCGGTGTGGTCCAAGCGCTTCGCCCAGATCAACGCCTTCGAGCGCAAGGCGATCGCCGCGGGCACGACTGTCATCAAGGTGATGACGCACATCTCCAGGGACGAGCAGCGAACGCGCCTGATGGAGCGTCTCGACCGGCCGGACAAGTACTACAAGTACAACCCGGGTGACGTCGACGAGCGGAGTCACTGGGGCTCGTACATGGAGGCGTACCAGACGGTCCTCGACAAGACGTCGACGGTGGGGGCGCCCTGGCACGTCGTGCCTGCCGATCGCAAGTGGTACGCCCGGCTCGCCGTGCAGCAGCTGCTGCTCGAGGGGCTGCGGGGCATGAACCTCCAGTGGCCGCAGGCGGACTTCGACGTCGAGGCCGAGAAGAAGCGACTCTCGGCCAGTTGACACGCGCCGTCGCCGAGCCTCCACACCACGAGGGCGTTTGCCGCCCAGAGCGATTCGTGGGAAGGCTTGCGCCGTCAGCCGGCTCGGTCGATGACGGCTGAGGCGACACCGGCCAGGTCGACGTCGAGCGACCCGAAGGTGTGTCCCCGTCGCCCGGCGATCCGGCTCGCGACGAACGCATCGGCGACCGGCGCGGGGGAGTGCTGGACGAGCAGGCTCGCCTGGAGAGCGAGGGCCAGCTGCTCGACGACGACGCGTGCGCCGAACGCGGCGTCCGCTGACGTAGGGTCGAGCGAACGTGCTTGTGCCAGAGCGGCATCGGTGTGCGCGTCGAGCTCGACACTCCGCCCGCGCACCTCGTGCAGCTCCTTCGTCAGCGCTTCGAGGCTCGCCGGCTCTCGTGTCACGGCGCGCATGACGTCGAGGGCGTTGACGTTGCCGGAACCCTCCCAGATGGAGTTGAGGGGTGCCTCGCGGTAGAGCCGGGCGAGACCGTTCTCCTCGACGTAGCCGTTCCCGCCGAGGCACTCGAGAGCCTCTGCCACGAGCGGGGCCGTGCGCTTGCACACCCAGAACTTGCCGAGCGCCACACCGAGCCGGGCGAACTCGGTCTCGCCGACGTCGACGGCGTGCGCCAGCCGGAGGCCGAGCACGGTCGCCGCCTCGGCCTCGAGCGCGAGGTCGGCGAGCACGTTGCGCATGAGGGGCTGGTCGACGAGCAGGGACCCGAAGGCGGTGCGGTGCCGCGCGTGGTGCACGGCGCGCGAGACGGCATCGCGCATCGTCGCAGTCGAGCCGAGGATGCAGTCGAGGCGGGTGGCCTGCACCATGTCGATGATGGTGCGCACGCCCCGGCCCTCGTCACCGATGCGGCTGCCCCAGGTACCGTCGAGCTCCACCTCGCTCGAGGCGTTCGAGTGGTTGCCAAGCTTGTCCTTGAGCCGCTGAAGAGCGAAGGCGTTGCGTGTGCTGTCGTCGAGGGCACGAGGCACGACGAAGCAGGTGAGTCCGCCGGGCGCCTGGGCCAGCACGAGGAAGACGTCGCTCATCGGCGCCGAGCAGAACCACTTGTGGCCGGTCAGGCGGTAGGTCTCGCCGAGCAGCGGGCCCCCCGGGGTCGGGACGGCACGGGTCGTGTTGGCGCGCACGTCCGAGCCGCCCTGCTTCTCGGTCATGCCCATGCCCGCGACGGCCCCGGCCTTCAGCGGGACGGGCCGGATGCCGAAGTCGTAGCTCCGGCTCGCCAGGGCGGGGAGCCAGCGGGCACCCACCGTGGCGTCGTGTCGCAGAGCCGAGCCCGCGGCATACGTCATCGAGACGGGGCAGCCGTGTCCCGCCTCGACGCGCGACCAGAGGACGAAACCGGCGGCACGCCGCACGTGTGCGCCAGAGCTGGGGGCCGACGTCCACGGCTCGGCGGTGAGACCGGCACCGACTGCCTGGGTCATCAGCCAGTGCCACGACGGGTGGAACTCGACCTCGTCGACTCGGTTTCCGCGGGCGTCGTGAGTGCGCAGGACCGGCACGTGGGTGTCGGCGAGCCGCCCGTGCTCCTGCGCCTCCTCGGTGCCCGCCAGCCTCCCGAGCGGGGCGAGGTCGGCAAGCGCTGCGGGGCCGCCCCAGCGCTCCACGGACTCGCGCAACGCGACGTCGTCGGTGAGGAAGTCGCCGCCGACGAAGGGCGGGACCTGGTTGGTCACCTCGTGTGTGCTCACCCTGCCGAGACTAGGCGGGGGCCCGCGTGTGTGGCCGCCCCGACGCGTGTTGCCCCGATCACTGGTGATGGGCGGCGGATGACCCCGTTAGCCTCGGAGACGATGAGTGCACGGACGAGGACGCGGGCAGTGCTGGAGCGGGTGCCGTGGGGCGTGCCGCTCGCGAAGCTGACCCTGGAGACGATCCGGGTGTGCCTGCGCTACCGCGTCACCGGACTGGCCGCCGAGGGCGCGTTCTTCATGCTCCTCAGCCTGCCGCCGCTGGTCCTCGGCCTCTTCGGCGGGCTCGGCTTCGTCGGCGGATGGATCGGCCCCAACACGATCAACAGCATCGTCTCGGCGATCCAGGTGTATGCCTCGCGCTTCCTCACCCAGTCCAGCATCGACGAGCTGCTGCTGCCGACGATCGACGACGTGCTTCGCGACGGACGCGTCGACGTCATCTCGGTGGGGTTCATCCTGTCGCTGTGGTCGGGCTCGCGCGCGCTGAACGTGTTCGTCGACACGGTCTCGATCATGTACGGACAGAAGGACGCTCGCGGGATCGTTCACATGCGCGCCTTCAGCCTGCTGCTCTACACCCTCGGCATCCTCTCCGCCGTCGTCGTGCTGCCGCTGATGCTCCTCGGGCCGGGACTGCTGGCCTCGTGGCTGCCGGAGGCAGCGGCGACCGCCACCAGGGCGCTCTACTGGCCGACGCTGATCATCTTCAGCGTCGCGCTGCTCGCCTCGATGTACCACGTCTCCACGCCGCAGCGGAGTCCGTGGCGGCGCAACGTGCCCGGCGCCGTCCTCGCCATGGCCATCTGGATCGGCGCGTCGTATGTCGTGCGGATCTCGCTCGAGGCCTCGATGGGCGGCTCCTCGATCTACGGGCCGCTCAGCACGCCCATCGTCCTGCTCGTGTGGTTGTACGCGCTGGCCGTGGCCATCCTCATCGGCGCCGGCCTCAACGCGGCCGCGAACACCCTCTGGCCCGTCGCCCTGCACGAGGGCGCCGACGTCCGCCTCGTCAACTGGGCGATGGAAGGGGCCGGGGGACTCCTGACCCGTGCCGAAGGCGAGGCGGGGACGTCGGACACCGCTCCACCGGTGACGGACGACGACGGGCGGGGCCGTGACCAGCAGTTCGAGAGCGGCGAGCGCGGGCCGATCACGGCGGCGATCCAGCGGGGCGCCGGGCAGGGCGCGGCAGACGGCGCAGGGGACGGCACAGCAGCTGTGCAGGAGGCGTCGGATCGGGCCTCGAGGTCCTCGTGAGCGGGGGTGGCGGCCGGCGCTGAACGGGCGTCAGGACCGGTTTTGTATCTCGTGCATCGATCGGCTAATGTCTAGCAAGCACCGAGCGGGGAAGTTACACCGCTGGTGTTTCCGCGGACGTAGCTCAGTTGGTAGAGCGCAACCTTGCCAAGGTTGAGGTCGCCGGTTCGAGCCCGGTCGTCCGCTCGGAGGCAAAGATCCACTTGCCTTCCACGGTGGAGTGGCCGAGAGGCGAGGCAGCGGCCTGCAAAGCCGCGTACACGGGTTCAAATCCCGTCTCCACCTCGGTGAGACACCACGAAGTACCAAGCAGGACAGCAAGACCCACGGGCGATTGGCGCAGCGGTAGCGCGCTTCCTTGACACGGAAGAGGTCACTGGTTCAAACCCAGTATCGCCCACCAGCAGGAAACAGCCCCTGACCAGCGGAAACGCCGGTCAGGGGCTGCTTCGTTCGTGGGTCCGATCCGCTCCGAAGGGCTGCTGCTTGACTAACTGCTTGACCAAGGATCCGTCTTCGAGGCCCAGCCGGGGCGGTCAGAAGATCTGTCTGGCGGCCGGAAGAGTCGGTCCATCGCCTCGGTCCCTTGGGTCAGTACTGGGCGCAGCTGCTTGCGGTAGACGGACTCGGTCACGATCGTGCTGCGGTGCCCGACGAGGCGCGAGATGTCCTCCAACGGCACGCCGGCGTCTGACATGAGTGAGACGAAGCTGTGGCGCAGCTCCCGCGGCGTCCACACCTGGTCGTCGAGTCCGGCCCTGCTCATCACAGCGCGAAAGGATCGCCGCACATTGGCGGGGTCCAGCGGGAGGCCGCCGCCAGTGCAGAAGACGAGATCGTGCTCCTGCCACGCGTCCGTGATCTTGCTACGCCAGGCTTGCTGGGCATCGAGGTGGCGGCGGAGGGCGTCCACCGCCCCGCGGCACGGGATCGGCTCGCGTTTGCCGAACCGACCAGTCCAGCAACCATTCCGCCCGAGGCCGAGAACGCCGAGGCGATTGAACCTGTTGGTCATTGACCAAGCACCCCCTGCTGACATCTCGCTCGCCGGTCGTGGCACCCCCCGGCAGTAAACGGAGGGCCGGCTGTGCGGGCGCGGTGGGGTTCTCACCCCGCTTCGTGGATACGCCGAATCCAGCATCTGCTGCGGAGGCGAGGTGATCCTGAATCACGGCCTGCAAGAACTACTCCGAGGAGTTCCGCCAGCAGGCCGTCGACGTGTAGTTCGTTCCGGCGCGACGATGAGTGACGTCACCGATGACCTGCTTGCCGATGTGCGCCAGTGCTACTGCGCCGGATCACCATTCAGTCGACGCCACTCTGACTCCAGACGTGAACCCGACATTCATCAACTGCCCGGGCAGCGCTGCGCGATGGTGGTCGACAGCGCCGAGATTGCGGTGGCGACCCGGGTCAACGCCGCTGCGATTGCAGGCGTCTTCTGGGTGAGGTTGCTCGTCGTCAGCCCATTGGTCGCGGTCTCCAGGGAAGCGACTGCCGTCTGCACCTCCTTCACACTGGGCTGTAGATCACTCGAGGCCGATGATGTAGCGGCGTCGAGCTTCGTTTTCACATCGGCGAGGGCACTGGTCAGGGCATCGACCCCACCCTGCTGGATGTTCACGTTCTTGAGCGCCAGCAGGGAGCTCTTCAACGCCATGACGTCGGCGCATCCGGCGGACGACGTCGTCGTCGATTTGATGGTCGTCGACGGTGAGCTGCCGCAGCCGACGAGAACCCAGAGTAAGGCGGCAACGCAGACAAGCACCCCCAAGGGCATCCGAACTGAACGGACCGGCATGTGACGAGTCGCCTCCTTCGCGTGGCTGTTCGACCGACGGGTCAGGTGTGGTGGTGACTGATTGGGCTCAAGGCCTTGTCTGTCGGGACGCAAGGACTGGTCCTGCCATACCGTCGGGCACGCATGAGGAACAGCAGTCTCCGCAGTGGCCTCCGGTGGACGCCGTCGCGGGCAGCGTCCACCGGCCAGGGGGCCAGTCAGGAGGTCGCCCCCGCGGCGGCCACGTCATCCTTCACGGCCTTGGGGTCAGCCTTGAGCTCCTTGCGGTCCACCTTCTGGGCGCCCTTGAGGCTATCGGCGACGCGGTCTGCGATGGCCGCAGCGGCCACTGTGACAACCGCGCACTGGCCGGCGTCGAGCGTCTCCCCCAGGTCCTTGAGGTCTGAGCGGCTCATCCCGCCGGCCGCATGCCCGGCAAGCGCCCCCAGACCGGCGCCGATGCCGGCGCCCCACATGAGGCCTGCCCCCACGGCGACCGCAGGGAACAAGGCAACGCACAGACCGGTCGCCAACCCCAGGCCGCCTCCGACCCACGCCCCCTGCCGGAGCGGCTGCTCATGCTTCTTGACGATCTTCACCTTGCCCTTGTCGTTCTTGGAGACGACCGCGGCGTCGAACGTGTCGACGATGTGCTCGTCGTAGTACAACGACTTGATCGTCTCGTAGTCGGCTTCGGCATCGTCCAGAGATCCGTACGTTGCCGCGAATGCGGCAAACGTGTCCAGTCCTTCCATCACAGCTCCTTGTCTCTCCTGCGCTGAGGCTGAGCAGATGCTCAGGCCTCCTCTTCCTCAAGGGCCTCTTCGTCATCCAGCGCGTCCTCGATGGCCAGGGCATACCCGAGTGCCGCGGTGATGCTGGCGGCAGCGGCGACCACCCGAGGGCCACCAACAATCGGAGCCAGAGCCGCCAGCACACTCTGGGTGTCCTCCAACGTCAGGCCGCTGTCGACTGCAGGGCCCAGGTTCAGCAGATACGACGACGGCGGTGCGTCGACGGCTACCAGGCCCGCAAGGCGAACCAGCATCAGTTCTCGGTCGACCATGTCAACGTGCGCGATCGACGCTGCCGTCATCTCGGTCAAGGTGTCGAGGAGTGGTCGTTGTTCGGTCATGATCATGGTCCTGTCAGCTCGTTCCACCTGGTGCCGGACGGGGTCCTGCCGGAAGTGCTCCGGTTGTTCCGGGGAGCCCGATGTGTCAGCGTCCGCACGCGCGCCGACCTGTCCTCACTTGATCGTGCCGCGACACAGCCGTGATGTACTCACCCACCAGCGGATTCACCCAGGTGAGTAAGCCCTCGCACCTGCTGCCCCCCACAGCGGTCAGGTCAGGCCGTGACGGCGTGGTCGGCCGGGTTGACCTCAGGTTGCTCGCGTCGGCGTCGCGGGTGTCGACTCGTCGCCGTGATGGGGTGCCGGGTCGCCCTGGAGGTTCGCCAGGGATGCCAGGGCGTCGTCTCGAGAGTTCACGCCGAGCTTGCTGTACGCGGAGCGCAGGTGCGACTTGACGGTGTTGAAGGAGATGAAGAGCTGATCGGCGATCTCACGCTGCGTGAGCCTCGCCCCAGCCAGTTGAAGCACCGCAATCTCGCGATCGGACAACACCGCGCCGAACCTCGTCCGGCGTCGGTTGACCGATCTGGCCCGTTCGCGGAGGCTCCGCGACCGGCGCGCCAAATCCCCGGGGTCGGACAGCGTGTCGAGGATGGCATCGGCTGCATCGAGGCACCGGATCTCGCCGCTGGTATCTCCGAGCGCTCGAAAGGCGGATGCGTTGAGCAGGTAGGCGTTCGCCAGCCAGGCGCTGCGCTTGCCCTCACCGAGGATCGCGATCGCCGACCCGAACCATCCCACGGCAGCTCTGGGATCGCCGCCGGCCCGTGCGCGCTCCCCGAGCGCCATGTGCAGGATGGCACCCACCACGGTATGTGGCTGGATGGTCATCATCTCGACCGCGCGGTCGAGGACGGGGTCAGCGTGGGGGCCACCGCCGTCCGCATACTCCGCGAGCGCAAAGTTGCTGATCGCAAAGACCAGGAGGTTGGGATGCGCATCCGGTATCAGACCAACCGCTCTTCGAAGAGTCGCTCGCGCTTGGGCGGTCTCGCCGCGAAGGTATTGCGCTTGGCCGAGCCCGGCTAGGGCGGCGCCCTGCCACATCGGCCCTGGGGCTATCGCGAGCGCGCGGTGCGCGGCGTGCTCGGCGGCTGAGACGTCGTTGACTCCCACGAGAGAGCGGAGCATTTCGACGCGGTACCCCAGCGGCAGGGTGAGCGAACCGACGGCTTCCGGAACACCGCTGCTGGCGGTGTTGAGCCATTGCTCGGCACCGTCCAGGTCGTGGGCGAAGGTATCCGACGTGGCACGTACCCAAGCGAGTTCGGGGTCGGCCAATGCGGATGGCCACGACAGGTCCGCCAGCCAGCCGTGTACGGTCGCCCAGCGTCCGCGCGCAGCCAATGACTCGACCTGCGCGGCAACAAGCCGGGCAGCGACCGCCACGTCGCGGGACTCGATCGCGTGGTCGGTCGCCGACTCGAGGTCACCTGCCGCCTCGAACCATCGAGCCGCGCGCAGATGCAGTCTCGGGAGCAGCTCAGGTTCAGCGCGAGCCAGCTCCAGGCGCATCGCCTCGGCGAACAGGTGATGTTGTTGATACCAGTCGCCGGCGCTGTCGGCCGAGATGAACAGACCGGCTCGCTCGAGCTCGGCCAAGAGGATCCCCGAGCCGGGCGCGCCGACCACGGCGTCGCACAGCGCCCCACACATCCTCGTGAGGATCGAGACCCTCAGAACAAACTCCTGAGCAGCTGGCTCCAGCAGCTCGAGCACATCTGTTGTCAGATACTCCACCACCGGCCGGCGAGCCCCCGCGAACGAGTCGATGAATGCCCGCGGCTCGTGCTGGGGAATGAGGAGGGCCAACAGTCGCAGCGGCGCCGGCCAGCCCTCAGTGCTGTCGGCCAGGCGGGACGTCTCCTCGTCGGAGAGCCCCACCACGCCGACGCCGGCGAGAAACTGCGCAACTTCGTGCCGATCGAAGCGCAGATCTGCGGCTCGAATCTCCGACAGCTCACCCATTGCCCGTAGTCGCGGGATCCCGAGAACCGGGTCCGCTCGAGTGGAGATGACCACCTGGAGGCGATCTGGCCGATAGCGAAGTAGCGCCTCGATCGTGGCATTGACGACCGGGCTCTCCGCCAGGTGGTAGTCGTCGAGAATGACGACCAGGTCAGGCCCGTCACCGGTCAGCTCCTCCAGCAGCACCGGCAGCGCATACTCCTCGAGCCGGTCAGGCCTTGCGCGCAGGGCCGTCAACGAGCCTGTGCCGGCGCGCTGCTCCACCTCGTTCAGCGCGACGATGAGGTGGGTCCAGAGCCGAATCGGGTCGGTGTCCCTTCGGTCCAGGGACACCCACGCACAGCGGGTTGGTGCCACAGAGCCCTGCCATGCGGTCAGCAGCGTGGTCTTGCCATAACCCGCCGGCGCGGAAAGCAGTGTGAGGCTGGATCTCCGACCCGCGCGCAACCTCTCGAGCAGCCGCGGACGGCTGATCGCCCCAAGCGGCAGCCGCCTCGGCAGGATCTTGCTTCGGACGAACCCGACATCAACGAGGTCCGGTGCGAGCGGCGCTCCGGCGAGCGGATCGTTAACAGCCACGCATCCCCCAAACTCGACACCACTAACCGTAGTCGCCCGCACGAGGGACTGCTGACGATCTGGTTGACACTCGAGGTCTGGAGTTTCAGGGCGCGCGAGCGAGTCGGTTGATGGTCTCAAGCTCGATCAGGGTGAACGTGCTCACCGCTCGTTGGCGGCGTCGGCGGTTGTAGGTCGTTCGACCCAAGTCATGACCGCCAGGCGCAGCAACCGGAAGACTGTTAGCCCAGTGCGGGCTCGAGCCGCCCTGGCCCAGGGGCGCTCATGGCTGAGTAGTTGAGACCGACACGATCTCGAGGCCAAGGTCTGCGAGCTGTCGCAACACACCCTGCAACGCTGACTGGTCGGCGAGCAGCCCGATGAGCTCTGTCGTCCCGGACACGCGGACGAGTGACAGACCATCGAAGGCGCCGTCGAAGTGGTCGCTCAGTTCGCCTGCGACCACGACCTTGCAGCTGATCGGGGGCATGACAGCATGATCGTCGGGGTTGCGCCTCGACCGAATCACCCCAGCCGCGCAACCACCCAGGTGAATCTCAGTTCGACGGTCGTCCAGTGAGATCCAGGGGATTGGCACTGACGTCCGGTCGCATTGCGCGGGCGATCGCAAGGTCGTCGCATACCGCGGCAATCGGCAGGAACAGTCCGACGGGGATCCTCGCGGCGTAGATACCTGGGGTCGCGGTGAGCAGCCCCGGGACGGCGGGCGACCCCACGCCTTGAGAAGGTTGGGTCACGTCGGGCAACACGTCCCGGAGACACTCGCCTGGGATGGCCGGACCCCTCCTGGGGTCGTCCAGCACGTGTGGTTCATGTGGAAGCAGGAAACGAAGTGCCACACCACCGCCGGCTCGGCAAGCGCGCTAGAGGTGTGACTTGGCAACGGGGCCCTCGGCGCACGTCCGAGCGTTCGGCGCACGGCGTGAATCGCCGCAGAAGTCTGGATGGTCAGGAGGGCAGGATGTTGATGACCCGGGAGATGACCACGACCAGAACCGCCAAGGAGATCATCGACTGAATGGCCATCAGCCCCTTGACTCGGTGGCTCAGGGGGAGGGTGTCGGTGGGACTGAACGCGACGATATTGGTGTACGCCACGTAGAGGTGGTCTGCGAACCGTGGCCGCCACCCCGGTGGCGCCAACCCTTCAGTGCTGGTTTGAGGGAACTGGAAGTCCGGAAAGGGAGCGGGATGCTGGAGGCGACCACTGGGCCCGCCGCCGTCGAGCTGCCAGTAGAGCAGACCGAACGTGACGACATTGGTGGCCAACACGAGGGCCGCACCGATGAGGAGCTGGGTCACGGTAGCCGGGTGCTCTCCTGCTGCGGGAGTCCGCAGAACCACGATCACCAGTCGGGCGGCCGCTGACGTGTTCGCGAGGACGAGGACAGCGAACAGCCAGAGGATCAGCGGGCGGGCCGCCCGGGGGACCGGGCCTGGTCTGGCCGCCACACCCAGCAGCACCAGGGCCACGACCCCTTCGAGGACGGGCACGATCAGGACCGGACCTTCGCGCATTCGGGCGGGCACCAGCACCTGGGGCAGGATCACCAGGATGAGGGCGACCAAGGGCCAGAAGTAGCTTTCGGGTACCTGTGCTGAATCCGGGCCGGGGTCGTGCACAGGGGCCGGCGCGTTGTCCATCATGGACCTAGCGTGGTCTCGCAGCGGCGCTTGAGCCATCGATATGGATTGATCGAGGGAGTCGGGCTCGCCTGCCGCCGGTGCTTGGCGCCGGGGGAGCGGCTACGCATTGACGACCGGCGTCACGACCGGGTCGTCGGTCGGGGACGCTGTGGGTAGGCGACGCACCCACGCCAGTGCCAGCAGCGCGAAGAGCGCCAGGAAGGCGAGGGAGGCCCGCAGAGCGCTGAGCTGGGCGTCGGAGTAGGTGGCCACGAGTTCCGCGGTCTGGTCCGCGGGCAGTCCTGCCTTTTGGGCGGCCTGCTCAACCTGCGTTGTTGGCACGAAGTTGGCGTTCGCCTGCGCGGCCACCGCCACCTGCTGCTTGACCGAGTCCGGAAGCGAGGGGCTCGTCTGAATTCCTTGGCTGAAATTGGACGCGAGCGTGGCGAGGAGGATCGAGCCGACGAGCGCGACCCCAAGCGATGCGCCGAGGTTGAGCGAAGTGCCCTGGAGCCCCCCGGCCTCTCCGCCGCGCTTCGGCTCGACCGATGACATGATCACGTTGCCCACCTGGGAGGCCATCAACCCCAGGCCGGCGCCGAGCAGCGCCAAGCCGGTGCCGAACCCCCACCCGCTCAGTGTCGGGTCCAGGAAGTACAGCAGGACGAGCTCGCCCGCGAGCAAGGCGGCGATGCCGCGCTGGACGATCAGCTTCGCAGAGAAGCGGCCGGTCAGCGCGGACCCACCGAGTGCGAACGCGAACATCGCCACGGACATCGGGAGGATGGTGACCCCAGTCTTCAACGAGTCGAAGCCCAACACGGTCTGCAAGTAGAGCGGCAGCACGAAGAACGTCGCCTGGATGATGAAGGCCTGACACCACTGCACCACCAGCCCGGCGCGCATCCGCGGAATCTCGAGCAGCGCCAGGTCCAGCAGGGGCTCGTCCCCGCGGGCCTTGACCGTGCGCTCACGTCGGCCGAATGCCACGAGCAGGATCGCCCCGATCATGATCAGCCAGAGCGTTGGAGAGAGTCCCAGAGGGGCCAACGGCTTGCCGTTGATCTGCGGGACACCGGGGCTGGGGATGATCCAGCCCCACTGGCTGGAGCGCAGGATGCCCAGCACGAGGGAGCCCAGGCCAAGCGCGGACAGGACGGCGCCGCCGGTGTCGAGCTTCGCCTTGCGTGGCTGCACCGACGGGATGATCCGCAAGAAGGCGATGATGATCAGAACCACGACCGACTCGGCCGCGAACACATATCGCCAGGAGTAGGAGGCCGAAACCCAACCACCGATCAAAGGCCCGGCAGCCATCGACGCCCCACTGACGCCGCCCAGGATCCCGTAGGCGATCGCGCGCTGCTTGCCCTTGTAGGTGGCCGCTGTGAGCGCCGCGATGGCTGGGATCACCAGAACGGCTCCCATGCCCTCGACGAACGACCAACCGATTAGCAGGACTGCCAGATTCGGCGCCACGGAGGTGAGGAAGGATCCCGTCCCATAAACCAGCAGGCCCACCCAGAACGCCCGCTTGGCCCCCCACCGCTCGCCGAACTTTCCGCCGATCAACATGAAGGCCGCCATGACCAGCGTGTACATCGTGATCGCGGTCTGCAGGCCGACGATGGTGGTGTTCAGGTCCGAGACGACCTGCGAGATGGACACATTCATCACGGTGGTGTCCAGCACCATGATGAACTGAGCGGCGGCCAGCATGCCGGCCACGCCCCATCCGGCCCGGTTGGCCACGCGTGGCGAAGTGTCCGTCATGAGGCGCCTCCTTCCCCCACGATCGCGCCCGCCTCGGCGAACCACGAATCGACGAACTCACGAAGCTGGTCGGGCTGCGCGCCCGCCAGGTCCTGCGTCTCGGACCGGTCGAGGTTCGTGTGGTGGAACCCCGCCTGGGCGAGGATGCGCTAGGAGCCTTCGAGCTCAGCGGCCGCTAGCCCGACCTCGACGAGGTCGAGCGGGTGGACCCATTCGGCGCTGACTGGGAACCCGCCGGCACGGGCGATGGCCGTGCGGAGCGGCGCCGCCCAAACGTGCTCGATCAAAGCAATGGCAGCGGCGCTTCCTGCGGGGATTGCATCGGCGACGTTCCAGACCTCGTCGTCGTCGATGAGGTGACCGTCCGATGCTGCGTCGATACCGGCCTCGGCGCCTGCCAGCGCACCGTCTTCACCGGCGAAGCCGAGGCCGAGCAGCGCGCCGACCGTCGCTCCGAGGTCCTCGGCCTCTTCGACCGACAGGTCGCTCCATTGGAGGGCTACCAGTGACCCGTCGTCGTTCTTCTGCACGGCCAGGGCGTCGATGAGCCGGATCATGTCGCTCTCGCGGAGGCGGTTCAACTCTGTCAGGATCTCGCCGCTGAAATGAGGTTCGTCGAAGCTGATGATGAGCAGCTGCACGGGACCTATGGACATAGAGAACTCCTTCGGATCTGCCGGGAGACGCGTCCGTGGGCGGGGATTGGACCGCGCATGCTCAGTTGCCGAGAACTTTCTGCTTCTCAGCATCGAACTCGGCTTGGCTGAGGACGCCGGCGTCGAGCAGCTGCTTCAGCTTCAGGAGGTCGTCGTAGTTCACCTCGGGTTGCGTTGCGTCAGCAGGTGCTGACGCTGGCGGTTGCGCGACCGGTGCCGGCACGGCGGTGGCCGCCTGCTGTTGCGCCGCTTCGGCCTTTGCGGCGCCGTGCTTGGCGGCGACGTTGGCGGTCGCTCCAAGCACTGCTGCACGTCTCAACATCCGTGGCATGCGACTCTCCTTCGTCAGCGCCAGCGGGCGGAGCCGCCCGCTCGACGTTGGTCTGCTAGTTCGAGGCTAGAACGACGGGTATGGAGAGGGGCTCACCCGAGGGCACAGTCACCCGGGTGATCCGGACGCCTCCTGTGGGCGAAAGCGCTCGCTCGGGGAGTCCGCCATGAACTGGACGCCGAACACCGGTTCGTTCGTGCGGCGTGCACCGCCACCTCGCTCTGGTGGCAGGCTTTGGGTCAGGCCTTGGTGGGAGGCCGGGTCATCAATTGCCAGATCTCTCGGAACGGCACAATGAGGTAGACCGCCAGGCCGAGGTAAAAGGCCATGGCGACGGCCGGGAGGCCAATCCCGACGAGGATCGCAAGGACATAGCCGACAACGGCGCCCAAAGACTTCCGACGCGAACGTCGCAGCTCGTCGTCGTCATCGTCTTCGTCCTCGCCGCCGGGCGAGGCTTCCGTGACGGTCGGCGGGGACACGTAGAGGTCCTCGCGCCGGGCGTAGGCGTCGCAGGCCAATCCAGCCAGACGGATCACCAGCAGGGTCAGCCCGAAGATCGTGACGGCAACGCGTTCGGCATCACGATCGCCGAGGCCCTCGGCGAGCAAGCGGGTCGGAAAGGGCAGGAACGACACCGCCAGCAGAACGAAAAGGTTCAGCCGCAGGAAGATCGAGTCCGAACGCGCGAGCCGATCTGTCAGCGCGGTGTGGACGATCCACGCTCCTCCGATGGTGAGGAAGCTGATCAGGTAGGCCACGTAGGTCGGCCATGCGTTGATCACCTGCGCGAGCGGACTTCCGGGTGGGTGGACCGCCACGTCGAGGATCAGCAGAGTTATGGCGATGGCGAAGACGCCATCGCTGAACGCTTCCAGTCGGGTCTTGCCCAAGGAACGACGAGGCTTCCAAGAACGTCGGGTTTCTGCCACGCGCCTGCCTCCTGGTCGTCCAGCCTTGAGGGTCAAGCAGCCCGACCTGATTCCGGGAGCGGGAACGGCTCGAGATGGAGTTTCGTAACTCCTTGCCACGTTGGACACGCCCCGGACGTGAACTTGTACCGGTCGTGTGCCGACCTCCATACGACCTTCCCGGGCACTCGGACGCCGCCCAGTACGAAACGGAGTCCACGCTATCCGGCAGGGTCGGTTCGTGTGGCGTTTCGGTGCGTGTTGGTGTCGCAGGCTGAGGGCCCACGAGAGGTCTGTCTCGGGAGGGACCGCGGCGCCCGTTGGCACTGCACGAAGTCGAACGGGACGAGGCGGAGGCCGTCGCGGCGACCGCCGCCCCCCTTGAAGCGCTCGAAGTTGAGCACATCCATGTCCTCGGGGTCCGCACGACGGGTTAGCCGCAAACCCGGCACAGGTGTGCGGGAGTCCCGGGGTCGAATTGAGTGCTCAGGCAGGCGGCGTGCGACCGCGTACGAGCCGAGGGCGGAGCGAAGTTCGAGGTTGGTGTTATGCCGTAGGGCCGGGCGCGATGGCGCCCGCGCGGTACTCCTACAACGGGACGGCGCCAGCGGACCACCCGCGCATCACCGGCTCGACGATGCGCCACGCCTCCTCGGCAGGTCACAAGGGGTTTCGGCACGTCAAGAACAGGTTCCATGGTCAGGCTGGAATTTGGTTCAAACCCAGTATCGCCCACCAGTACGAAACAGCCCCTGACCAGCGGAGACGCCGGTCAGGGGGCTGTTCGCGTTGCACGGACGCAGTCACCATAGGCACCGGCTGACCAGGCGATGGGTCGACCGCGTCCACGGCTGTCCACGTTGTGTCGTGCGGAGGATGGTCGCGCGACGACGACGTTGACTTTATACCCCTGGGGGGTATCGTGGAGGTATGAACAGCCACAGCGACCACTCGACCTCTTCGACGACCTCGCTGGTGCAAGACCCCGTCTGCGACATGGACGTCGACCCGGCCACCAGCGAGCACCACATCGTGCTGGACGGACACGAGTACCACTTCTGCTCGGCCGGCTGCCGCGCCACGTTCGAGACCGACCCGAGCGGCTACCTGAGCAGCTCGGTCGGCTACGACCACGGCCACCACGCATCACACGCCGTCCACACCCCCCAGGTGGCTGTCGCCGATACAGCACCCGGCGACGTGGCGGAGTGGACCTGCCCGATGCACCCGGAGATCCGACGCCCCGGTCCCGGCAGCTGCCCGATCTGCGGGATGGCGCTGGAACCCGTCACCGTGACGGCTGACAGCGGCCCCAACCCCGAGCTTGCCGACATGACGCTCCGGTTCAAGGTCGCGGTCGCCCTCAGCATCCCCGTGCTCGTCCTGTCGATGGGGCGCGACCTCGTCCCTGCGCTCGCGGACGTCATCTCCCCGACGGCGGCGAACTGGGCCCAGCTGGTCCTGGCGACGCCGGTCGTGCTGTGGGCGGGCTGGCCGTTCTTCCAGCGCGGGTGGGCCTCGGTGCGAACCATGAAGCTGAACATGTTCACCCTCATCGCGATGGGCACCGGGGTCGCATGGCTGTTCAGCGTTGTCGCCACCGTCGCGCCCGGGATCTTCCCCGAGGCGTTCCGCATGGACGGCGCGGTCGCGGTCTACTTCGAGGCCGCCTCCGTCATCACCGCGCTCGTCCTGCTCGGGCAGGTCCTCGAGCTGCGTGCCAGGGAGAGCACGTCCGGCGCGATCCGCGCCATGCTGGACCTGACGCCGAAGATCGCACACCGCGTCGCCACTGACGGAACCGAGTCCGATGTCACCCTCGACCAGGTGCAGGTGGGCGACCTGCTGCGGGTCCGTCCCGGTGAGTCCATTCCCGTTGACGGCGCCGTGCAAGACGGGCGTTCCACACTGGACGAGTCCATGGTCACGGGGGAGTCGATGCCCGTCACCAAGGCGGCCGGGGATGCCGTCATCGGTGGCACCGTGAACCAGACGGGATCCCTGGTCGTACGAGCCGAAAGGGTCGGCAGGGACACGATGTTGGCGCGCATCGTCCAGATGGTCGCCGACGCGCAGCGCTCCCGCGCCCCCATCCAGCGCCTGGCCGACCGGGTCTCAGCCGTGTTCGTACCCGCCGTCATCCTGGCCGCGCTCATCGCGTTCGTCGTCTGGGCCACCATGGGCCCCGAGCCGCGGCTGGCCCACGCGCTCGTCGTCGCGGTCAGCGTCCTCATCATCGCCTGCCCCTGTGCTCTCGGGCTCGCCACGCCGGTGTCGATCATGGTCGGAGTGGGCCGCGGCGCCTCGCTCGGCGTGCTCATCAAGAACGCCGAGGCCCTCGAGCTCCTGGAAAAGGTCGACACCCTCGTCGTCGACAAGACGGGCACCCTGACCCAGGGCCGCCCGTCCGTCACCCACGTCGTCGCCACCGAGGGGGCGGACGAGAAGGAGGTCCTGCGCGTGGCGGCGGCCGTCGAGCGTGCCAGCGAGCACCCGCTGGGTCTGGCAGTCGTGCGAGCCGCCAGCGAGGCCGGCCTGGACGTTCCCGATGTCGAGGACTTCGACGCTCCCGTCGGCAAGGGGGTCACGGGAATCGCCCAAGGCCGACAGGTCCTCGTGGGCAGCAGCTCGTTCCTCGCCGGTCACGGCGTGGACACCGCCAGCATGGACGCCGAAGCGGACCGGCTGCGCGCCGACGGTGCCAGCGCCGTCTACGTCGCCATGGACGGCGCCGTAGCGGGCGTGCTCGCCATCGCCGACCCCGTCAAGGACACCACCCCCGACGCACTGAAGTCGCTGCGCGCAGAAGGGATCGACGTCGTGATGCTGACGGGCGACAACCAGATCACTGCCCAGGCCGTCGCCCGGACGCTGGGCATCGACCGGGTCGAGGCCGAGGTGCTGCCCGACCACAAGAGCGCGGTCGTCCAGGCCCTGCGTGCCGAGGGCCGAGTCGTGGCGATGGCCGGCGACGGCGTCAACGACGCGCCGGCCCTGACCGCGGCCGACGTCGGCATCGCCATGAGCACCGGCACCGACGTCGCCATCGAGAGCGCCGGCGTCACCCTGCTCAAGGGCGACCTGACCGGCATCGTTCGCGCTCGGGCCCTGTCCGGGGCCACCATGTCGAACATCCGCCAGAACCTGGTGTTCGCGTTCGTCTACAACGCCGCCGGTATCCCGCTCGCCGCAGGGGTGCTCTACCCGGCCTTCGGTCTGCTGCTGTCCCCGATGATCGCCGCCGCAGCCATGTCGCTGTCGTCGGTCAGCGTCATCGGCAACGCCCTGCGGCTGCGTACCCAGCGCCTGTAGCCCGCCAGGCTGGACCAGCGCGTCCATCGCGGGGAGCGAGGCCGTCCTCATGCTGCCTGCGGATACCCTCCGACGGTGAGCACCGAGCTGCGAGTCATCGCCCCCGACGACTGGGAGGACTTCCGCGCCGTTCGCCTGAAAGCGCTGGCGGACTCACCCGATTCCTTCGGCGTGACTCTGGCCGAGGCCCTCGAGCAGCCGCCGTCGGCCTGGCGGGACCGGGCGGCCGGCCCCGACCCGATCGTCCTCGGCTTCGCCGACCATGGGTCGATGGCCATGGGCGGGTTGTACCTGCCCGACGCATCTGCCGACGCATTCGTGTGGGGCATGTGGGTCGAGCCGGCGTCCCGAGGCCACGGTGTGGCCTCACGGATCCTCGAGCGTCTGCTCGAACATGCCGATGCGGAGGGCCGGCCCGTCGTGCTTCACGTCACCGAGGGCAACGACACCGCCTGCGCCCTGTACGAACGGCATGGATTCACGCATACAGGGGAGGTGCAACCGCTGCGCGAAGGCTCCACGGTTCGCATCCACACCATGCGCCGGGGCACGATCATCCGTTCCGGGTGACGCCGGCCTCGCCGTCTGGGCGAGAGCGTTGGAGGTGACATCGAGGAGAGGATCAGGCCATGGGCTGCCTGTTCGTGCTGTTGGCCGGCGTGTTCCCGCGACTGGCCCTGCTGATCGTCTGGATCGCCCGACCGGCCATG